>JAUICE010000033.1 GCA_030428185.1 Gammaproteobacteria bacterium | reverse complement strand
AACATATGCTGTAAATGCACTATCGAAAACAGGCGCATAATAATGCTTACTAGATGCCACCTGCTCTAATGGCTGAACGAACATATCACCATGAGTAGCCTGACTGACTTTGTACTGACTTTTATATACATCTAATGCAGTAACTGCAACACCCCCTACTGTGCTTAGCGCAGTGATCACACGTTTTGCAATTCGAAACTGATGTGCTCGGCTCATAATATATACCCCAAATCTATGTACTGTTTTAATTAATCAGCATTATACTGACCATATATTAACCAACAATTAAGCCCACCCAGAAACTTGCCAAATATCCGACTAATGATATAATAGTATCACTAAATACATTAAATGTAGGACTATTGATACTATGAACCCACTTATATCGGTTAAGGATGTTTCAAAAAAAGCAAGAACAAACTTCAAAGAAAGGCGTCTGCAGCTTAACTGGACCCAGGCAGGCCTCTCACGCCGCTCCGACGTGGCACTGGCTACCCTACGCAAGTTTGAACGCACCGGTATTATTTCATTTTGCTCATTACTACGCTTAGCCAGCGTATTAGGCTATCTCGACAACCTACACCACGCATTTGATCCAATTTCTCCAAATTTTAAATCGATTGACGATGTGACAGCTACTAATAAAATTGAGGAAAAGCCAAAACGACGCCGAGGCACAGAATCATGAATGAATTTGACCTTATCCAAACATACTTTATGCGCTCAAAAAATAATGGCGATGACGCAGCATTACTTACACCCCCAACCGGGTATCAAATTGTCACCTCTATCGATACATCAGTTGTAGGTCGTCACTTTAAAGATATAGCAAAACCACATGCCATTGGCTATAAAGCTTTAGCAGTGAGCATTAGTGATCTTGCAGCCATGGGTGCACAACCCATGAGTTGCTTATTAAGCCTTGCATTACCTGAAGCAAATGAGCAATGGCTAGCTGAATTTAGCAAAGGATTTTTTGACTGCGCCGATAAATATAAAATTGAATTAATTGGTGGCGATACTACCAAGGGACCACTGACGATTAGCACTGTGGTTTTTGGTACTGTACCAATGGGACTCGCACTATTACGCAGTAGCGCACAAGTTGGTGATGATATTTATGTAACAGGTTTACTTGGCATTGCTGCTGCTGCACTGCATGACCACAGTCTCGATCAAACCCCTCTCGAATACCCACAACCACGCACTACTATTTTCAATATACGTGACTACATTACCAGTTGTATCGATATTTCAGATGGATTAGCTCAAGATTTAAGCCACATTTTGAAAGCAAGTGATGTTGGCGCCGTTATCGATGCTAATAAAATACCTTACACAACATCATTAGAAGACGCTTTATATGGTGGTGATGATTATGAGCTATGTTTTACAGCGAACCCTAAAAATGCCGAAAAAATAAAACTCGATATCCCTATCACTAAAATTGGCACGATCACCAAACTAAAAACATTAGCGTTAATTGATACCAAAGGCACACAACACATAATCGAACCCAAAGGCTATCAACATTTTACCAAGTTATCATCTGAATAAATCATCCAATGTAACAACACCTACGATAAAATCCTCAGAATATATCGATTCTCTTATACCGTTAGCAGATATCATGGTCATAAATATCTGCTTGTTTGTTTTTGTAACAGATTCAAAAACCATAATCTTATTTAATAGGTTTTTGGCATAGGCTTTATTGATTTTAAAAGGTTGCTGGGTGTATTTAATTTCACAGACAGTAATCGATTGATCATTTCTATCAAACAATAAATCAATCTGCGCACCTGGCTCATTACTTCCTTTCTGCGCTTGATATCGCCAGGTGATTGCTTTACTACCATCTGGCACATCTAACGCATTTCTAATTTCATCTATATGTTTATAACATACCGCCTCAAATGCATAACCAGACCAACTATGCCATTCTGGCATGCCATACTTAACTTTCCAAAAATTACTATTTCGCTCCATTTTTAGTAGACTTGTTTTTTCAGAACTCACCCAAGTTAAGTAAAACAATGAAAACTCATCAATAACTTTGTAATAAGTGTTACGTTTCTTATAGCCCATAGGTAAGAAAGATAAAATAAAACCAGCTGCTTCTAAATCCCTCAGTCGATCAGTTAAGCTACCACCTTTCTGAGTTAATGTAACACTATTTTCAATATCTGAGCGAGATATACCATAGTGCTTCTTCGAAATTATTTTGATTAGCTCAACATAAGCTTCTGCGCCTTGATAAAGTGAACTAAATAACTTATCAAATTCATCAAATAGTAATCCACCCTTTCTAAAATATAAATTATTAATATTTTGCGAAGCTGATAATCTTTTCTTCACTCCATCAAGGTAGAAAGGAATACCGCCTAAAGCCATATATATCTCCGACACTTGCTGATGGTTATAATGACAGCCTAAATATTCAAGGTATGATTTTACTTCTGCCAATACAAAAGGTTTAATGCAAAGCTGTTTTGTAATGCGATTATGTAAACCGCCTTTATTATAAATAATTTTTTTTAATATCCAAGAGGCAGAAGAACCGCAAATAATAAGTTTTAAGTTATCATAATGACACCAATATTTATTCCAAAAATATTCCAAAGCCATTAACAATCCTGACCGTGGTGTATTCATCCAAGGCAATTCATCTAAGAATAGTACGATTCTTTGATTTTTACTTTGCTTTTCAATGGCTGTAGTTAACAATTGAAAAGCGTCCTTCCATCTTGTTGCTATTTGTATCTTAAGACCTTCATAAAATGTATTTGCTATCGCTTCAGTAAAATATTCAAGTTGCTCAGACAACGAACCTTTTTGCAATCCTAAAGCTGAAAAAAACACAGCTTTTTTATTAGAAAAATAGTTATTGATTAAGTAGCTTTTTCCCACACGCCGCCGTCCATAAACAGCAACAAACTCAGCTTTCTTAGAAGTATAAATATCATCAAGCTCTTGTAACTCTTCTTTTCTGCCAATAATTTTCTTTTGCATCACTTGCTCTTTAGGGCTAGTTATAACATTCTTATAATTAGCCCTAAAATAATATATTCTCTGAGTTAGGGCTGGATATAATATTATTATAATCAGCCCTAAAAGTAAATATTTTAAAAGTTAGGGCCAGATATGGGAACGCTATAGCCAGCCCTAAATATATTTTTCAATATGATCAGTTGGTTATGCATAGCAGAAGTGGGTGTGGCCCAGCACAATGTGGAATTTAGGCCATATAAAGAAGGAATTACTGTACAGGTGAGACACCTACTGTTTACCTAAGCGACAAGTGCGAAACTCCTGCCCATTTCTAATACTTTTCTTTGCTTTCAACGTAAGCGTTCAGCGAACCATTTAATTACCCACAAATTTTGTTAAGAAACTAATGCATAGCCCTGACATAGATCACTCAATTTATTATAAACCTTCCAGATGACTTGATTGCCTGGTGGTGGGTCACTTTTTCGAGCCAAATAGCCACCAAGCTTTGCTAGCAGCACTATATAATTAGTACTACTCCGTTAATTTAGGGGAAGATTAATTGTAGCTTTCCTTTAGTAGGTTTTGCAGTGCTTCTAATTCCATTACTTCGCGACGCTCCTCTATCGTCCCTGACGGTAATCAATTTGACTTCATTAATTTTGATTTGCTTTGATGGTGAGAGTAACAACAGGTAGAAAATCCGTCAACTTTGTACACGACAAAGTAAGGCATAAGCTAAGTATATCCTTTGCTCTATGATATTACTTAGGCTGAAACTATATAGAACAAGCGCTGAGCAACTCTGAGATATTGTAGTAAAATAAATAGAAATTAAATTGCTGTCCTAGTAAAATGCTTTTTTTAATTTTGGAAGCCAATAATATGGAATCAGATTCAAGTTCTTCTGAAGAGTTAACTCATAGCGAGAAAGATATTGCTCATAGAACAAAAAGGTTTCGACCTAATAAATCATCCCTAACGTCTTCGAAAGCTATGCAGCAAAAGCGAAAGCGTTCCCCAACATTGCCATCGGATACTCCCAAACGTAGACGGTTATCATCATCTTCAGTTATCAGTAAAAATGATCGGAAAGAGATTGAGTCATATTTTCGTGGCATAGCAGATGTAATGAAAGAAGTAGATGTTGCACACAAGCAAGCGCTATTAGAAAAGGTATATTGTTACCGTAGAAAAAGCAGTGACCTTTACTATAAAATTCAGAAGCCAACGCTTCAAAATAAGTTAGACTCAGATATTACATTAGATTATACCTCAGGAACATTTATAGCACGATTAGTAGAACGTGAAGTCACTATAAATTCTGAAATTCGATATATCAACCAGACTGCAGCTAATACAAGTGATTCTAGCGGTATTATTAAGGCGCTGGAATGTTTACTTAAGCCGATTTATTTTAAAGAATTAACTGCACAAGTCAAAAATAAGGGTTATTGGTCTTTGCCAGAAGATTTAATTGCATCACTGCCAGCGCTAAAAAAATTTGATAGACTAAATATATCAGCGGAAGATATCCCCTCAATTGACGAATGTAAGTCTTCAAAAGAGTTGTTCGAGCATTCAAAATTTATGCTAGAGTGCTTCTGTCATTTAAAAATAAAAGAGCTTATTCATCACTTAAAAAATAAACAAGAAGTTAGCGCATTATTTCCAGTAAAGCTATGTGCTCTTACACATCAAGATGATATATTTTTGACAGAAGGGGTTGTTAAGTTCGATTCTGACAACGTTTTCTCAATCACGATAGTTGAACCAATATATCGTAGAAATTCTTTAGTTATGGATGCTTTATCTGAATCTTCTTGGTTTTATCAGTCTCAGGAGTTCACAACAATTCGTTTTTCAGATATGGCGGTTGAAGATGATATTACCTTTAGATATTTTTGTTCTGATAAAGTTGATTATGGCTTACTTCCAGAAGAGGTGGATAAACGTGCTAATAAATCTCAGCCAATCAATTTTTGGGAAAATATTGCTTATAAAAGAAAGAAAAAACTGATTGATTGGTCGGAAATTATTGAATTTGAAGAGAAACTTGATTTTGAAACCGGCAACCAACCTGTCAAGCTCAGCTCAGAGATTAATACACTTGCTGCATTTAGAAATGATATTGTACAAAAGCCACATGTCGAAAAAATCATAAAGAACCAAATGCTCGCTAGAGGAACTTTACTTCATTTGCCTACAGGCTTTGGCAAAACATTTATCTTATTCATGGTCATGGCTCATCACCGCGAGCAACTCAAAGGCGTTGCTGAGCAGAAGCCTTATTTAATCGTAGTTCATAGGAAAAACGTTGCTCAATCTTGGAATGATAACTTCAAACGATTAGCAAAAATATCTATTTCAGATAAGAGTCGTAACATTTTTCATATAAAAAAACCAGCTGAGATCAGCTTCAAAAATCTTTGTGACAAAACACAAAATAAAGCAGATAAGTTTAAACTATATTGCTCTGATAAAGAACATACTGAGTTAGCCGTTGCTGTAACCAGTTCAACACTAAAAAATACGGTTGATAATTTTTTTAGTTCAAGTCTGCTTTTCGAATCATCTAAATCAGCTAATGTCATCAAACCTTTTGAAACAGTGATTGATTTATTAATTGAATCCAATATTGTGACAGATAAAGGCTACATTATCGGTAATCAAAAGCATTGGAAACATCAAATTCATAACTTGATTGAAAAAATAAATGCTACAATCAATCAAGTTGTTGAATTTTTTCAAACGGATCAAGAAGCTCAAGAAAAATTAATCAGTAATAAGGATCCTGAAGATTATTTTTATCCTAGAGCTAGTCGACGAACCGGACAGGATCAAGTTGAGACTGGTTTACTTAAAAAACGTCTTAAAATTTTTATCTCTAAATTTGAAAATAAGACTAACCATTATAAAACTCTCATTAAATCAATCCGCAAATTAAGAAACAAACAAACTACATCTAGTTTAGACGATAAAGATTTTGAGTTCTTATTCAAATGTATTCATTTATTCTATAAGTCTCAATTCTTGTACAAAGCATCTAGTGATGAAGGAATAATTGATTATAAAAAAATTATTAAATTTGAACCAAATGGAGAAATAAGTTTACTAAAGTTGCTTGATGATTATAAGAAAAGGCAATCGCAGTCGACTCAAGATTATCAACAATTTAAGAATATATTCGCAGGTATTATTATTGATGAGAGTGAGCAAGCATTAGTTGTGTCAACTAATAAAAGTTTAAAAATCGATGTTACGAACATACTTATTGATATTGCTCGAACCTATCAATTACGCTCATCTATTGGCTCGGCGACGAATCCTCTCATTGTAGCTGCTTCAGCAACCCCTTGGCCAAACACCATGAATGAGTTTTCCTTACACATGCGATTTCTATTGCCTAGGTTAATCGGAGATAAATATGATTTACACAAGGCTTTATTTAAGAAATGGCAAAGTTTTGAGTCTGTTGTTAGTAGTGCATGTGATAATAAATATGATGAAAAAATGTTAGGGATGCAGCAGGTTATTGAACATCATATGCAACGTTGGGTGCGCCTTTTATTTCGTACCGCGGTGACATACCAGGTACCGCAACTTGACGCCACTAATTTTTCAACAGAAGAAGTGGAATATATAATTTATGATCAAGAAATAAAGTCTGCAGCACAAGTAGTCAACCAAGAAGATTCAGGTAATATATTGTCACTAATACATAATTTCTATAGTGAGATTCTAGAGAAAACACCAATTGTTTTGCCAAATAATAAAGATGCAATTTTCCAAAGAATGCAATTTGAGCAAAAGAATGCATTTTATGTTTATGGCCATGATGATGCAGTAAAATTAGCAATGCGTATAACAGATTTTTATCTCAGTAAAGGCTACCCGGTAGATACCATTCAGATTGGTTACTTTTACGATGATACCTTTGTAAAACATCAGGGTGCTTCTGATAAAAAATATGCTGGTTACAAAAATACTTATGCTGATGGTAAGAAAGCATATAGGGAATATATAAATGTTACCTATAATACTGCTCGTAGGCTTAATCGCAATGCCTTTAATAATTGTGTCAACATAGATGATTTCTTCATCTACCAAGATCAGTATATGGGTCGTAAGCAAGATGCTAATTGGAATAAAGTATTTGAATTACTTTTAGTCCTTATAAACCAAAATAATGATGATAAATTACCCAAACTTATTGAATCTAATTTTCTGCAAAACCAAAAAACTAAGAAGTTAATTTTCCCAAATAACGAGAATTATCAGGCTTGGGTAAATTTAGATAAAAAAGATAAAAATACAGTATTAGAGCGTTTTGTTCGCTTTATAAGCAAGGTTCTTGAATTAGAAAGGTTCTCTGAAGAGAATCTTATTAAAGATTTTATGGTTGAATTAATTAAGTTCAAAGAATTTTTACCCGAAAAATATCAATCGAAAGAACCATCTCAAAATGTTTTCTATAATTTTCGAACTGCTTACACAGAAAAATACAGTAAATTAGAAACTAAAAAAGAAAAATTTCTAGAAAATGGTCCATTCTCAAATAATCCATTTGATGATTTTACTCATAAGTTTATTCACTACATGACGAAAATTTGTCAGTCTAATTTTTTTATATTTGGCGAAGCTGGAACATCCGGTATGAGAATTGACGCTGATTGCCTTTTTGTTCTTTCAGGTGCGTGGACTGAAGGAAGATTAACTCAAGTCAAAGGACGTGTTGGACGAGCAAAAGGCAATGATAATCGTGAATGCAAAATTTATCTACCCATCACGAATACACTGTTTGAATATCTTATTCTAAAGTACTATGTCAAAAAGGCTCATATTGATACTTTTATAACACAGAATTCACTTATGAGTTTTGCTAAGATAGCAGAACCCCTGATTTTATCAAATGTGATTCATAATTTTCATCAGCAGGTGGTTACAGCAGCAAAAGGAGCTGATCATTATCTTGATAATGATATTCACAACCGTGTAAAAAAATTAATTGAGAAGAACAAAGATTATATGAAACTAGGCCCCTATGCAAAGGCGATTCAATTACTACCAGAACACGTACTCAAGGGCTATAGAACTATTCAACAAAGTTTAACAGCAATTGAATCTTCTCCTCTACCGGCATCTATTGACAGGTCTGGCTTGCTTACTTCCACAGCTCATCAAGACGTATTGGAAGAACAATTACGTGATGCGTGTTGGGGTGAAGAGTTTTCTATGTGGATTAAACAGTATGCGATTAGTCGAGGTTGGGATGAAAAAAATAATCAATACAACGCCGGCTCTATCCTGTGTAAATTACACCCTAATACTGAGATGTGTATCAAAGTGCGGTGGGAAAATACGCTTGAACTTTATGATGATGAAGAAATACTGCCTGAGACATCTACTACTGAAATCAAACCTTATTCTCCTGGCATTATAGAGAAAGAAGAAAAAAAATCATCAGTGATTCCGCTTCCTTGCACTCTTAAAAATAACATACTAAATATTGATATAAAAATGTTAGAGCAGAGTTTTTATCCAGAGTATACTACGGCAGTTGAACGCGTTGAAGCAGGCAAAATATGTCGCAGTTATAAAATAAAACCTATTTCAATTTCTTGGCCTGAAGAAATGCCAGATGAAATAGTAATTGAATTATCATCACATGTACCCCAAGGTACTCAGATCAATGTCGCCCCATTGATAATTAATGGTAAAACTTACGAGCTTTATGCTCAATTATTGGGTGGTAATCATATTAGGGAAACACACTTTTGGACACATCGCCGAGGTAAAGACCATTATTATGTTATTGATGACCTTAAGCCATATATTCAACAGATTAATACATCTGAATTTAAGGTCGATGAAGCATCAACAATTTTTAGATTTGTAGAAAAAACCCACTTAGAATCATTATTGTCTCTAGCACCAAAGCGTCTGATTAATAATGCTCGTAATTGTTATATTAATGCAGCCTTTCAATGTGTTGATTCAGAAATACTGCGGAATGATATTCAGGAGTTTATCGATATACACACACAACTTCCAAATTCCTCACAAATTTCTCCAGAATTATATAAATTTACTAAAGACTCAGAAATAACAACTCATAGGCAACAGCCACCCAAAATCATGCCATATAGGGCAGAAGAATTTGAGATATCGACCGATCAATTATCAAACTTTATAAGCAAAAGTCTGAAGCAAGTTATTCTCATCATGCCAACAAGAGGGGTTAGCATGAAGCACTATGACAATGGAAGGATCGATGGCGATATTGAACTTGACCGTTGGCTTGACAACCTTAATAAGCTTTTAAAAGATTCTTTTTTAAGAGACTATCAGTTTATTGTGATCTTCGGAATTAACTGTGAATTCGCAGCTAATGATGATCAAGCCAAGCTAGAGCAAAAGCTTGATAAAATTATTGATCCTTTGATGAAGCGACAAGAAATTTACAAAAATATTTTAATTATTCCACAACCTTTTTTTTGGTCTAGTGTTGATCGTTATAAAAATAAAGTGCCAATAGGGCAAATGCGTAATTTCTGTTTAGAACAAGCCTCTAAAATTTATCATATGCTTATTTCAAATATTGACCAGAAAGAAGAAAAAGAAGTTGAAGTAGGTTTTTTATCCATGGATGGCGACACATATCTGACAATACCTGCTTTAAGGCATGCTCTTGATTTTAGTAGATGTTATCGTTTGACTGTGAGAACTACTGGTTATGAAATGATAACTATAAATTCCAACGAGTTAGCAAAAAAAGTTAGAGAGCCTCAGCTAAAAAATGAAGATTGGAATTTACTATGGTCTCAACTAATTTCGCATATATCCATGGAAATTAGCTCAAAACTTACGCCTGCAATACAGCATATTAAGGGCGTTATCCTTGAAAATCGATATCTTCATTTTGGGTATTGCTGTGAACCTTTGATTTCGGTGAGTCCAGCATTAACTAAAAAGCTTTTCATGAAGTTTAACGCTAAGCTAAATATTACATCTGAATATAAAGCGCCATTTGGATTTTGGGATTGTGAAGGCAGGAGGTTTATAAGGTTTTTAAGAGACTGCGCTAATCATAAAATCTTGGCTCCTATTGATGTAGTAGGACCATCTAGAAAAGCTAATGAACGGCCACTTCTTCGAAGCTATACACGTTTTTTAGTTGAGGCACCACCACATCGCAAGCTTAAACAACAACTTACTAAGGATGAATTGGCCTGGGTAATTTCCAATATGACACGTCAGCCACAACATCTTATCAAGCCATGGTTTACAGGCTCTAATATTAGCGTAGCATTAAAAATGTCTTTGAAGCATGCTCATATTTTTGCGAGCTATTTTTATGTTAAAAACTTTTTGATGCTGCTAAAGCTTGGACCTTATCGTGCTTGTAAATTATCTCATTATCTGCATAAAAGATACCTTAATGAAGCATACGATGACCGCCAATTACTTAAGGATTTGAAGTGTCCTCGTGATAAGTTTGAAGCGTTTATTAACCTTAATTTTTTTAAAACACTATCCTCTGCGCCAGAAGAAGAGGCTAATAAATTTAGAAAGTATGCTATTGTACTAGCATTTTGGTCTATCATAGTGACTGAAGAACTTCAAAAATGGTTTAAAGAAACTTACATTGGAGAGGATGATCAACACAAAGGTTTTATTATACCAATGGCGCTTCCAGAAGCTTATCCACGTGAAGCTTTTAAAACTGCACGTGAGGATGAGGTGTATTTAGATGCTAAGCCAAAAGTCAAAATAAGTGATGTTGTTGATGCTGTCAATCGTTATTTCACAGCGAAATTTGATGAAGATTATAATTTGCAAAAGAGAAAATTAGATCAGCTAAGAAAGCATTTTAATGAGGAGATGATTCTTTTATTGGCAAGAGTTCAAGGTAACCCATTAGTATCGATTAACAAGGCTAAGTTTGGAGAGGAAACTGATGATTACAAAAAGTTATTTGAAAAAGTAAATGAGCTGCTACCATACAAAGCGCCAATTATACTTAGTATTGATTATGATTCGAATAGTGAACCTGATTTAAAGTTTATAACATTAGATGAAGGTAAACTTGTTGAATGCACAAACAACAATTTTTCAGTTAAAGAAATATTAAGCTATGTTGAACGAGCTGACTCTCAAATCTTATCTGAAGGAAGCAGATCTCAGGCAACTTTATTAGCGACGCAGGGTTTGATGGCAGCACCCATGGATAAGTCATCAGACCACTCTCTAGAAACCCTAAGAAATTCACATCATTTTTAGCAATCTGATACAGAGTCGCGCACAAAAACGTCTTTGCGAAAAAATGAAATGATTGCGGCAAAATCCCGTCCTTGCGAGCGAAGGGTGGCAATTACTTCGGCTACGCCTCGTAATGACCATGTCGTCATTGCGAAGAATGGTAAGCGTTCGCCGAACGCTTACCAACTTCACAAGTATTGTGTTGGTATTATCCTCCATTCGTACCAGTGGATATTCTATACCTAAAAAATGAAAACCGGATTATTCAATTTCACTGGATTTTTAAAATTGTAATAATGGTATAGCCTCATCATAACTATCCACTAGCTGAGATGCTCTTAGATTTAGTAAAAGAATACGTTCTTTATAGCAAGGTACACAATTAGCATTTGCGATAACTTGCTGTAAGAAAGCAGAAGTCATATAGCTGTCTTTAATGAGTTGGCACTGCTGTGACGTTAAAGTATTCCCATCTAGACATTGTTTCAATAAACTTACGGCTTGCAACTCTACCTTTTTTGTTGCATTGCTTGTAAAGAGCGTATATTTGAATCTAGAAAATGATTTTAGTCTTGATTTTGAATTACAGCCAGGAATATCATCAAAAGAAAAATTCCAAAGCCACCATCTTGTTAATGGTTCGGGATCAGCACCACACCGAGCGAGACAGCGCATAATAGGATAAAACAATTTCTCAAATTCTTCTCCTTGAATATGAGGCCCAGTAAAAAAATGTGCATATTTGTTTATGTATACTGCTAACGGTGTTAAGCCTAAAGAATTTTTTTTGTTAATGTGAGATGGGGTAAACAGCAATTCAATAACTTTTAAGGTAGCTTTAACAATGGTCTCTGTTAAATTCAATATAGGCAGAGTATTAAACATCACATGTAATGCTGTATTGGACTTAGCATCTTGATAATCTTTTAAATGAGGCTCACGTTCTAATGCCCATGATACAACTTTCGAATCCTGCTGTGATAATGCTTTTATAAACATGTCCTTTATGTCTACTTCCATACCAGTGCTTTTTAAATAATGCTCAATAGATGTATAGCCATAACGTATTGCAAGATTAAGATAATCATTGGCGCGCGTTGATTCGATATGCATATAACCATCAACTAAAGCGACGGCACTAGTGTAGTGACCTGCTACAATGATTCCACTCAATAAAGACTTATCTGATAACCGCCCAAAAGACTCCTTACTAGCCACCATCCAATGCAAAAATTCGAATATAAATGCCGGCGACATAACTATAAGCACCGGCAAGAAAGCCAAGGCAAATGCGGTCATAGGTGGGAAAAATACAATTAGCGACTCACGCCTAAATAACCGCTTCATGTAGATACCCATCACTTGTAATTTCGACATCCTTCGATCAGGTTTTTGCCTTATAAAGAGTAACCATCGCAGTAGATGATGATGACCCAAAGCACCAGCATAACATAATGCAGTATGCCAATTTATACGCCATTTATGGCCGGGTTGATATGCTGCGCGGGTATAATCTTTTGCTAAGAGTGCCTCCGCAATATGGTAGTAGCCATTATTGATAATATGCGCTAATAGATGTCTATCATGATATGTGCAAGCTATAATAGTACTGACATCATCAACTGCTAATAATATTTCATAGTTATGTGATATCAGTTTGTGATTCAACTCAGAATATCCATTAACACCATCAATAATATCTATCGCTGCTTGTTTATCTTGTTGCTGTTGTTTAAGTGTATATGATTGGAAAATATTCGCACTTTCGGGGTTATAGTAATCAATTGGCACGCGGTATTTAGCATCCCAAGGAAAGCCATTCTCACGACTTTGAGCGCGCAAATGTGTACGTGTAATGTCAGCATACCATTGCGCTAATAGTCGTGCTTCTAGGGTGTCAGAAAAATAACATACTCGACATGAATCGTTTGGATCAACCACCCAACGTAATTTAGCGAGCACTTCGTTAGCATTATATTGCGATGAACTTGCTAGCCTTGCAGAAAAATCATCAATATTCAAATATAATTTTCGCTCACCTACGTTACACATTTGATTATAATATTCCTGTGCAGATGTCAGCTTTGTGAACTCATACGGGCGTAACCGCGTACCAAAGTCTGATGTAAACGCACCACCAGTTATGGCACAATGATTTATTTCATCCAAAGAAAATACAAAACCAACCAACTTCTGTTGTCTTTTATAATGTCCAAATGGATTCGGCAATACACCATCATTCGTCACAAGCGTTGTTGATTGCCATGGTGAAAAACCAGGAATTTGGTCAATTCGCTTAAAGTGCTCAGGTTTATCTGGATATTTATAAACACCATCAGGATAAACACAAAAACCCTCTTTTTTAGCAATGCGTAAATGCTGTGGGTCTTTGTTTATTTCCGAGCGTGTAATCCCCCACACAAAATTAGTAATAAAACATAATGAGTCACTGCGTATGGTCTTAATAAGCCAACGTCTGTGATAATGCGTCTCAGGAATCCTATCAAAAAACATCTGCTGTAATACATGCCATTGATTATGTAATAGCCTAAAGCGAAACGCGCCTTGATCATCAATCACACGTGCTTTCTGCAGATTTTGATGAAACGATTCTGGGAGTACACTTTGGACAAAAGCCAAGTTTAGCTGCGCCTCTGACCTTGTTTGTGAGAAGATTAACATGCTAGTTTTATCTGGCTTCAAAACAAGTTGATCAGGTGTCCTTATACACAACCACTGGGTTATATCCACTTCTAAATGCTGGCTTAGAAAATCTTTTATATGTTGCCATTGTAGTGTAACTAACTGGTCTTCATGCATCACAGTAAACTGAAATGTCACATGAGGTTGAAAGAATTCTAAAGCAGCAGTGCATATTTCAAGATCATTACTACCTGGCTCCAACTTTTTCGGTAATATAGATTGACTCCAGAATGTTGTCATCAAATCACTTAATGCTACAATACCACCATTACTTTCAAAAAAAATAACACAATCTATAGCTTGATGTAGGCGTGCTTCTAAACATCCAACGTCAGAGTCACGTATGTTATTAAGAAAGCTGTTTATAAATAGTTGGTTTTGTTTATCTAATAGAAATGCAGCAACATGTTCAATTTGTTCAAATAAGCCTGAAAATACAGTCTTAACATCATTGCCATTTTGAGCAAAATTAATATGAAATGCCATACCATTAGGCGCACGCAGTGTTCTAGATGTACCGGGTATATCAGCCACCTGCGCAATAGAGTCTAAATTTTCATCTATGTAGCGCAAGCAATCAAATAACTTAATCGCAATACTATAATTCTGATGAGATGTATAATTTTGGTTTAAAAATCGTGAAAGGTCTGCTAATTGAAATAACACGGTCTATCCATCATTTTTATCTTTTAAAATTTAGATGGATCCTAACTGAAATATGATTCAAGTGCAATAAAACGCTCGCATTCAACAACACATCATTCCATACATTTTCGGGCTAGGTTTCGTGTAGAAATTAAGATTTTCTGGGTGGATCTGAACTAGGACTTTTATCTGGAGTTGAACCAAATAATGCCTTACACACTGTGTTAAAAAACTTAGATAGCATCGAAAGGAAACCTGGAGATGCACCTTGTTGGGCTGCTTCAGAACTAACTATCGCCATCTTAACTACTTGCTCTTGCTGCCCACGCGGGCTTTGCCGATTATCTGCATTACGCCAAGCTTGTTGTGTAGTTGAATCCTGCTGTGACTTTGCTGTATCAGCTTTAACTGCTGGCTCAGACATTACATCTTTCGCTTGTTGGATAATTGCTTCTTTTTGCTTGAGAACATTTATAAAGTTCGATAGCGCTTGTGCTGCCTGCTGTGGGTTTGAATTTGCTCGCTGATCTATTTTATTTAAATGACGCAGGTATACAGGTTCACTCTTACGCCCAAAACAAGCATCAACAACTTTGGCTCTTGATTGCAACTTAGCTGTAGCCTGATGCACACTTTCAGCTAATTTCTGCCTTGACACTTTCGTAGCTGATTTAATTGGAGCAGGTTTTGGTCGTGTACGCCTCGCCATTCGCACCGCTTCAAGTTGCTGCGTAAGTTTGTTTATACTTCTTCGATTATCAGGATTATCACGCAAAGTTTGTCGATTGGAGATTAGTGTCTCTAATTCTTTTTCGAATTGCTGTAATTTCTGTGGAGAGTGTTGTGTGTATAGTGCGGCATTTTCTTCAACACTGGAACCAAGCTTGTCTGCTCGAGCAATGATTTCATCATCATCAGCTACTGAACCTTTTAAAGCTGCCAAGCGTGCACTCAATTGAGCGTCAGTAGGTATCGGCCCTCTTAGCGCTTTAAATCGCGCTTTTATCTCTGCCTCAGTAGGCACTGGACCCTTTAAAGCATTTAAACGCTCACTAAGCTCCTTATCTAATTGCTGTGATACTGTCGCAGATCGCTTATCAAGGTCATCCAAATCTTTATACATATTTAAAAGTGCATCTACCTCTTCTGGATTGACATCACCATTAGGCTGAGTCAGCAACTCAGTTGCCACATCAACATCATTAGCGCGCTGATCAAATTGGGCCAGAACATCCCCATAATCCAGTTCAGCCTGATCAACTTCACTTAACAACCGTTGTATATCTGTGTCTGTAAATTTTTCCATATGTTTAATAATAGCACATAACCCTTAAGGGAGAATTAAAGCTTCAATGGACTGGCCATACTCAGTAACTTATTGATAATACCTAAAAATAAAGCTACAGTAACGCTATGCAAAAACTTATAACCGCTTGTAAAAAACGCTATCAAGCCCACCAAGCCAAACTTGCCGGTGTCTCACTCAAACGCATATGGCACGACCCGATCCACTTTATTACCTGTGGCTTTGGCGTTGGTGCTCTACCGATGGCAGGCACCTGGGGTACATTGATTGGTGTTTTAATCGTTTGGTTGATTCATTCACTAAACCTTAATAGCTATATTATAATCGTTGCCATTTTAAATGTAGCTGGCGTATTTCTGTGTGATAAAGTAAACAAAGATCTCGGCACCGATGACCACCCCGCCGCTGTGTGGGATGAAATCGCAACCTTTCCGATCGTCATGATTGCCGTGCCCTTCACTTGGTATTATCTGGTCATTGGTTTTGTATTATTCCGCTTCTTTGATATCATCAAACCCTTCCCAATAAGCTGGATCGATAAACATATGCATGGCGGTATTGGTATTATGCTCGATGATGTTGCTGCAGCGTTGGCAAGCTTGATTATTCTACAACTTATCGTTCACTATGCATCATAATGGTAATTAGTTGATCCATATCATTCTTAAACAGTAGAAAAGCCGCTAACACTGCATCATTTAAGAAAAATAACCTAACATAAAAAAATTCATTCATTCTGAGGGTTATCATTTTCACTTAATGAAGATTATTTTACACCGTATTTTTAACCTATTGTTTATGCGAAAGAAGTATTTTTTGATAGGCAAGCTTTAAAACCAGGAGTAGTATTACTACACAATTTTTCACCCAAACGGAGATGGAGACGAAACTATGAATATTGAAAAAACACTCACAACACCAGGAGAACGACTACGTCGCGCACGCGTTTTAGCAGGACTTGCTACACGCCGTGAATTCGAAAAAAAACACCATATCAGCGCGAATACGCTACAGGGCTGGGAACAAGGAAAAAACCCACTATCACAAAAGGGCGCACGTCGCGTGATCGAAGCATTTAATCGCGAAGGCTTAATCTGTACCACCGAATGGTTATTACACGGCATCGGCATGCCACCACGCCCTTATGAAATGCTACGCGTTGGTATCAACGAAAAAAAAACTGATATAGATATCGAAAATTTAAATATCAAAGAAGAAAAAGCAATTTATAACGAAACACAAGTATTTAAAAACCAATACCCAGGCGCAATCGTTATTGCCATTACTGATGACAGCATGATGCCCTACTTTCATATCGGTGAATATGTTGGCGGTGTGCAAGTGTCTAATGACAAACTCGACACTTATATCAACGAATTTTGCATCTTAGAGCTTGAAAATAACCTAATATTAGCACGCATGTTACAAAGAGGCACACATCAACAAGGCAATCTATATACCGCCTCATGCATGAACCCAGCCTCTAAAGCATCACCACTCAACCTGATAGATGTCAAAGTCGTTAGTGCCGCACCCATAATCTGGCATCGACGCAAACTTTCTTCTTATTAAAATTACTATGCTTATCGCTACGAAGATCATCGCTACGTTAATCATCGTAGCGATATTCATAGTAATTTAAGTCATCATATGCTACCATATAGTCACTGAACCACATAAAATCAATAAGTTATAAATAGAGATGCCTATGATTTCAAGAAAATATTTCCCCCTCGGAAAAGCACACGGCGAAGCTTTTTGTAACCGTGGCGAAGAAACCCAGTGGTTAACCGCCAACATGGACGCCTGCAAACATTCCCTACTAATTGCAGCAAGGCGGTTTGGAAAGTCCAGCTTATGCGACAAGGCTATATCAGTGAGCAAACGCCCTTCGATCACATTAAATTTTAATACCTGCTCAGATGAAAATGATATTGATACACTTATTCGCCAAGGTGTATCTCGCTTGATTGGCAAATCGATTGGCCAGCTAGATAAATTAACACAATTGATAAAACGATATGTCACACATCTCACACCAAAGATAAATATAGGCAATCATATTAGCCTTGAACTTTCTCCTGTCGACAAAGATAACCCTATTGCTAATATCACAGAAGCACTAGAGCTTATCGAAAAGCTATTAGCTCATAAGAAAAAACATGCGGTCCTTGTAATGGATGAGTTTCAAGCAATAGGTGAAATTGCCGATGGCAAAGGCGTTGAAGCTGCTATACGCAATGTAATTCAAGATAATACTTTTTTGACCGTCATTTTTTCCGGCAGCAATCGACATTTGTTAAAAATCATGTTTGAAGATGACACCAGACCACTTTATAAATTATGCCGCAAAAAAAATCTAACTCGTATTAGTGAACAACACTATAAAACACATCTTAATACAATTGCCAAAAAAACCTGGCATAAAGAGCTTGATGACAACACATTTAATACAATCATGACACTCACTGAACGGCATCCGTATTATGTGAACTATTTATGTGATATTCTTTGGACCGATTCAAAAACCTTACCTTCAGTAGCCACTGTCAACAAAGCATGGTTAGTCGTACTAGATGAAGAGTATAGCGATACCAACAAAGATATTTCAGGACTTTCACCCGGTCAAAAAAAAGTACTCAGCTATATTGCAAAAGCACCCAACAATAAACTCAGCTCGCAAGAAGCATCATTATCACTATCTATGCCGATAAGCTCCATCAGTGGTGCTGTAAACAAGCTTATAGAAAAAGACCTGGTCGAAAAAACGGAAAATACACACCTTATTATTAATCCAGTATTAAAGGCCGTTCTAATAGAATCTATTCCAACTTTCTAAGACTACCCGCAAGCTTATCGAGGATACCATTAATATATTTATGGCCATCAGTCGCACCATATTTTTTAGCCAATTGCACACCTTCATTAATCACAACACGATAAGGAATATCGAGACAAGACTGCATTTCATAGGCAGATAAACGCAGGATAGCCAGCTCAATTGGATCTAGTTCGGTAATATCACGATCTAGAAAGGGTTTAATGTGTGCGTCTAGTTCAGGGGTTTTGTTGATTGCGGCGGTGACAATTTCTTTAAAGTGATTAAAGTCAACCTTCTGCATATTATTCGTTTCAACAAATTGCTGAATTAATTCTGCAACGACAGCATGGTTTAATTGCCATTGATAAATGGCTTGCATCGCTAACTCACGTGCGCGGTGTCTAGACATGTTTTATTCTGCTTTTAATTTTTCTATTTCGCGATGGAATTCCGATACATCTTGAAAACTACGATAGACAGATGCAAAACGCACATAAGCTACTTGATCCATATGCTTAAGTTCGTGCATCACATATTCACCTAATTGTCCGGTTGATATTTCGCGCTCGCCTACACTACGCAGCTTGCGCACGATGCTATTCATCGCTTCATCCACCTTTTCAACTGCAACCGGACGTTTTTCGAGTGCCTTTAAAAAGCTGCCACGTAACTTTTCCATGCTAAACGATACACGTGTACCGTCACGCTTAATCACACGCGGTAGATTGAGCTCTATGATTTCATATGTGGTAAAGCGCTCACTACAAGCAATACATTCGCGCCGTCGTCGCACTTGCGAACCATCATCTGCCAGACGTGAATCAATCACTTTCGTTTCAAACGCATTACAAAATGGACAGTGCATAGCAACCTCCTCTTAACTGTCAGACAGCGATGGCATCGGCAGCATAAACAGGGAAGCGCTGACACAGCTTTAATGCTTCTCGTTTTACCTTCTTAATCATCGCCAAATCATCCAAGTTGTCTAGTATATCACAAATCCAGTTAGCTACCTGCCGCACCTCACTCACACCAAATCCACGAGTGGTCACCGCCGGTGTTCCGATACGAAGCCCACTGGTTACAAAAGGAGAGCGGGGTTCATTGGGTACTGTATTTTTGTTAACAGTGATATTTGCCTGACCCAACGCTGTTTCGGCATCTTTACCCGTAATATCTTTATCGATCAGGTCAACTAGGAATAAATGATTGTGAGTACCGCCAGAAACGATAGTATAGCCGCGATCGATAAAAGTCTTCGCCATCGCTTGTGCATTATCGATCACTAGCTGACTATAGGCTTTAAATTCTGGTTGCAGCGCTTCTAAAAAAGCTACTGCTTTAGCCGCAATCACATGCATCAAAGGGCCACCTTGGTTACCCGGAAAAATCGATGAGTTAAATTTCTTTTCAAGCTTAGGATTAGCCTTCGCTAAAATGATCCCACCACGAGGACCACGTAATGTTTTATGCGTAGTTGATGTCACTACATCGGCATAAGGAATTGGTGATGGATACACATCAGCGGCAATTAAGCCTGCCACATGTGCCATATCTACAAATAAATAAGCACCAACACTATCGGCAATCTCACGATACTTGGCCCAATCGGCCACACCTGAATACGCCGAGAAGCCACCAATAATCATTTTAGGTTTATGTTCTTTAGCTAATGCAGCCATCTGCTCATAATCGATTTCACCATTTTCATCTAAACCATAATGTACAGCGTTATAAATCTTACCTGAAAAGTTTACCGGACTACCATGGGTTAAATGACCACCATGGCTTAAGTCCATCCCTAAAAACGTATCACCCGGCTCCAGTAATGCCATAAAGACTGCCGCATTTGCCTGCGAGCCTGAGTGTGGCTGTACGTTCGCATAATCAGCTTTAAATAATTGTTTAAGACGCTCACGTGCAAGCTCTTCCGCCTTATCAACATACTCACAACCACCATAATAACGTTTACCTGGATAACCCTCTGCGTATTTATTTGTCAATACTGAACCTTGCATCTCCATCACACGCGGACTAACATAATTCTCAGAAGCAATTAGCTCAATATGATCTTCTTGGCGTTTTTGTTCGTCCAGTATGGCCTGCCACAAGGCTGGATCAAAATCGGCAACATTATCTTGCTTGGTGAACATAAATTTCTCCTACTGGTACTGGTTAAACACAACGCAGCAGATTTTACACTATTTTTTTTAGGGGGGACACTCCTGTTCTAACTTTTAAAACTAGCTTTTTTTCAATTGGTTAAAACCTTAAAAACGACGGGTCATTCCTGTTCT
>JAUICE010000032.1 GCA_030428185.1 Gammaproteobacteria bacterium | reverse complement strand
GCTATTGAAGTATCGCTACCAAGAAATTTTGACATGTCACAGGAAGGTAGAAAGATTAAAAAACCTGTGAGCGAATGGCAAGCTTTGGGCGTAAAAACACTTGATGGTTATGCTTTACCCTACCAAGAATTGGAAGCTTCTATCGTTAAACCTTACGGTGGCCCAGCATTTTTAGCGTTTCATAATTTTAATGTCATTATGCGCTATAATAACTCGACTTATTATGCCGGTACTATTGGCTATATGGCCGATAAAATATGCGGTCGACAATAAATTCTACCCGAAATCTCGACGTGTTAATCATTGCGCATCTAAGCTTAGATGCGCAATGATGCGGTTATAACTCTACTCAAGATATGTCAGTGATACGCCTTATTTGCAAATGAAAACGCAAATGATGGTTACTTAAATCAATTTTCCGCTAAAACGAGAAGCCCTGAGGCTAGTGGCGAAGCAGTCGCTTCACAGACAGTTGGTTTTGACTCTTCTGAACGCCCATGCCTAAAAAAGCGCCACGAGTTGAATACAATACCCATAAGCGATTACTGCCAAGCTGCTCCCTAAACACAACTTGTCCAAAATACAAAGTGTTAATTTCATCATCCGATAAAATCAATGAAGGTAGGTGAGGAAACATACTGGGGATAGGCAATATAGGAGGCTTATCGATATGATCCTCTAATTGCTCAAGGGTCATCATCGGCTTATTTTGATACGGTGCTACGTATTCCCGATGTAACATCGTCACATGCGCGCCTACCTGTAATTGCTCACCAATATCTTCAATTAAATTTCTAATATAAGTACCTTTAGAGCACGTCACTACACACTCAAAGGATGGCAATTTAATATCAATAATATCAATTTTTGCAATGTTAATCGTTCGCGCTTTTCTTTCAATCTCAACACCTTCTCGCGCCAACTTATATAGAGGTACCCCTTGATGTTTTAAAGCAGAATACATCGATGGTACTTGCATCGACTCACCTAGAAACGATTGAATTGCATCTCTCAATGCTTGCTCAGTGATATGAGTGGTGGCAATTTCTTGAATAACTTCGCCTTCGCTATCGGCGGTGGCAGTTTTAATACCTAATAAACCTTTAACCCGGTAGCACTTATCAGCATCGAGTAAGAACTGGCTAAACTTACACGCTTCACCAAGAACCAAAGGTAACATTCCTGTGGCTAGAACATCTAGTGTGCCAGTATGACCCGCTTTTTTTACACCAAGCAGACGCTTAACTTTTTGTAGCGCCTTATTAGAAGAAAGACCTAGGGGTTTATCAAAAAGTAATATGCCATCCAACGGAAAAACGTCCTAATCGCTCTCTTCTTCATCGTGCTCAGATGATAAACCAATATTAGCATCATCGATTAAACGGCTTAACCGATTGCCATATTCTAAAGCTTCGTCAAAAACAAAGATTAACTTAGGTACTGTTCTAAGCTTAATACTACGAGCCAGCACCGTTCTTAAATAACTCGCGGCATTATTTAAAACATCAACAGCAACGCTGCCTTGCGATTTATCCCCAAGAACCGTGACGTATACCTTCGCAATCGCCATATCATCAGTAACATTAACATGAGAAACAGTGACAAAACGAGGAAGCCTCGGATCTTTAATTTCTAACTGAATGATCTCAGCCAACTTCCTTTGAACCAGTTCAGAAATACGCTCACTGCGCTTATAATCAGGTGTATTTTTCATCATCACAACCAAATTCGTTTAATCACTAACGTGCGATAAAATTATTTTAACTCACGTTTTACTTGCACAGTCTCAAATACCTCGATTTGATCGCCTTCTTTAACATCATTGTAGTTTTTAACACCAACACCACATTCAAAGCCTTGTTTTACTTCCAGAACATCATCTTTAAAGCGACGTAGAGATTCTAAAGTTCCTTCATAAATAACAACATTATCTCGCAAAACACGAATTGGGTTATTACGTTTGATGATACCTTCAGTTACCATACAGCCAGCAATAGCGCCAATTTTGGGTGAACGGAACACATCTCGAACTTGAGCAATACCAATAATCTCTTCTCTAAATTCAGGTGCCAACATACCACTTAAAGCTTGTTTTACTTCATTAACAACATCATAAATGACGCTGTAATAATGAATAGTCACATTCTCAGACTCAGCAAGCTTTTTAGCGCCTCCATCTGCACGAACATTAAAGCCAATCATAATCGCATTCGACGCAACTGCTAAGTGCACATCAGACTCAGTAATTCCACCTACACCTGAAGAAACCACTTCAACTTTAACTTCATCATTAGACAATTTAATCAAAGATTCTGAAATCGCTTCAACCGATCCCTGAACATCAGCTTTAATAACAAGACGTAATGTATTATTACCATCTTGCGTACCCAAATTATCAAAGACACTTTCAAGTGACGACTTCTGTTTGCGTGCTAACTTCACATCACGGTATTTACCTTGTCTAAACAAAGCAACCTCACGTGCTTTTTTCTCATCACTGACAACAATCGCTTCATCACCAGCGTGTGGCACACCAGATAATCCTAATACCTCAACTGGAATAGATGGACCCGCACTATTGGTCATACTACCTGAGTCACTAATCAGAGCTCTGACACGACCATATTCTAATCCTGCTAAAAGGATATCGCCTTTTTTAAGCTCACCGCTTTGAACCAATACTGTAGCAATCGGTCCACGCCCTTTATCAAGACGAGACTCAATAACCACACCACGTCCAGCAACATCACGTTTAGCTTTAAGCTCTAACATTTCCGATTGTAGTAAAATTGAATCTAATAACTCATCAACACCTTCACCAGTTTTAGCTGATAAATTTACGAAGATGTTTTCACCACCCCAATCTTCCGGAATAATTCCATAATTTGATAGCTCTGTCTTAACCCTATCAGCATCTGCTTCTGGTTTATCAATTTTATTGACTGCGACAATAATGGGTACGCCAGCTGCCTTCGCGTGCTGAATAGCTTCAACTGTTTGTGGTTTCACACCATCATCAGCAGCAACAATTAAAATCACAATATCCGTAACATCAGCACCACGCGCACGCATAGCAGTAAATGCCGCGTGTCCAGGTGTATCTAGAAAAGTAACCTCCCCTTTATCCGTGGTCACATGATAAGCACCAATATGTTGCGTAATACCCCCAGCTTCGCCCTGGGCTACTTTTGCCCGGCGAATGTAATCAAGTAGTGATGTTTTACCGTGGTCAACATGGCCCATAATCGTGACAACAGGTGCACGATTAACTTCTTCAACATTTTCATCATGCTCAACTGCCAATGTTTCTTCAATCGCATTCTCTTTGAAAATAACTGGCTTATGTCCCATTTCTTCAACGACTAAAATCGCAGTATCTTGATCAATAACCTGATTGATGGTTGCCATTGCACCCATTTTCATCATGACTTTGATTACCTCAGCTGCTTTTACAGACATCTTCTTAGCAAGTTCTGCAACCGTAGTTGTTTCTGAGATACTGACTTCATAAGTTTTTTGTTGTGTTGGGAGCTCAAAGGAGTGTTTCTTAAGCGACTCTTCTGCTTCAATTTGCCTATCACTTTTAGCGCGACCTTTTTGCTTATCTTTACGTTTTTTTCCACCTTTACGACTAGAGAAGTCAACATGATCATCTTTGAATTTTGATTTGCTTTGAGTTTTTTTGCCTTTTTTTGCGCTAAGTTTATCCTCTTTCTTCTTCTCTGGCGCAGGTGGCGGTGTAGCTACCACTTCAGCAGGTTTTTCTTCTTCAACACTGGTATCTTTTGCCTCGTGAACACTCCTTTGCTCAGTGCTCACATCCTCTGCGATGACACCCTTAGTTGTATCTTCTACCTCATCAGAAGCAGACACCTCTTCCTGCTCTTGGGTTTCACTGATAGGTGTTTCATCTGTTGCAGAAACTACTTCAGTCGTGTTTGCTTCTGTATCATTAGTCTTTGTAACATCCTCAACCATTGGAGTATCCACATCAGATGAGGCCTCTTCTTGCAACAACTGCTCATCAGAAATCGGCGGTGTTTCTTCTGCCTGTTCTGCTTGAGCACTTCGTTTTACATAGGTTTTCTTCTTGCGCACTTCGATATTAACCGTTTTTCCACGCTGAGCGCTGGTGCCGACCTTAACGGTGCTAACACTTTTTCTTCGTAGAGTAACTCGTCGCTCTGATGAACCGCCGCCTTTTAAAAAGGCAAGCAAAGTTCTTTTCTGCTCATCACTAACGACTTGATCATCACTACTAAAACTTAAGCCGGCTTCTTTTAGCTGGCTTAATAACCGATCAACAGGCACCCCAACGACCTTTGCTAATTGCTTCACAGTTACTTCTGCCATTACTAATCCTCTCGCTTTTCATATCTAGAGCGCTATCAAAAAAATTTAATTAGGTATATATCTACAACATCCAACATACTTTCTTTAGATAGCAAACAAAATTAACGACCAAACAGTTGCTGCACTATATAAATCCAGCAAATGCCTAACTCAAACTAGTTAGCCTCATCAAACCAAGGCTTACGTGCTGTCATAATTAAATCAGCTGCACGCTTATCGGTCATACCATCAATATCCATTAACTCATCAACTGATAGTTCTGCTAAGTCATCCATGGTGTGAATATTTCTTTCACCAAGCACTTCAAGTAATGCCCCATCCATGCCTTCCATTGTTTCCAAACTGCCACTTGACTCACCACCTGAGTCACCAGCTAATGCTTGTGATAAAAGCTCATCATTGGCTCTCTGTCGTAATAAATCGACGATTTCTTCATCAAACTCTTCGATAGAGAGCAGCTCATCCTTGGGTACATAAGCAATTTCTTCAAGACTTGAAAACCCTGCATTCACTAAAATTGCAGAAATATCTTCATCAACATCTAATTTTTCAGAGAATAATTTTACAATGCTCTCAGACTCCTCAGAAGACTTAGCATCAAAATCTTCCTGAGCCATAACATTCAGTGTCCAACCAGTTAAGTCTGTCGCTAAACGAATATTCTGACCACTTTTACCAATCGCTTGTGATAACACTTCTTTTTCAACCGCCAAATCCATGGTATGCGTATCTTCATCAACAACAATTGAAGTAATTTCAGCTGGCGCCATGGCATTAATCACCAACTGCGCAGGATTATCATCCCATAAAACAATATCAATGCGCTCACCACCTAACTCACTTGAGACTGCTTGTACACGCGCGCCTCGCATGCCCACACAGGCACCAATCGGATCAATTCGCCCGTCATTGGTTTTAACCGCAATTTTCGCTCGATTACCTGGATCTCTAGCCGCAGCTTTAACTTCAATAACACCTTCACCAATTTCAGGTACTTCAATGGCAAATAATTCCATTAACATCTCAGGACGTATCCGACTAACAAAAAGCTGTGGTCCTTTGGCTTGTGGAGAAACCTCGTAAAGATAAGCGCGAACTTTATCACCAGGGCGAAACATTTCATGTGGTAGAACTTCATTTCTCGGCATAAAGGCTTCAGCCTTTCCACCTAAGTCAATAATGACATTATCTCTAGTGGTTTTTTTCACGGTACCTGTCACTAACTGCCCTAAACGAGATTGATATTGCTCAACAACCAAAGCTCGCTCAGCTTCGCGAACTTTTTGAAAAATCACTTGTCTAGCAGTTTGTGCCGCAATACGACCAAACTCAACAGATTCGATAGGCTCTTCAACAACATCGCCAATATTTAATGCCTCATTTCGCTCTTTTGCTTGCGCTAGGGTTAACTGTCTATCAGGAAATTCATAAGACTCATCATCAACGACATCCCAATAACGAAATGTTTCATAATCACCACTTTTATTATCTAAGCTAACTCGAACTCCCATATCGATGCCTGATAATTTTCGTGTTGCAGACTCTAAGGCTGCTTGTATCGCGTTTAATACAACTTCTTTAGAAACGCCTTTTTCATTTGATACAGCTTCAGCAACTAATAACAGTTCTTTACCCATGATTTGCCCCTTTAGCAAATTAAGTTCGCTTTCTTAATGATTTGAAACGGAATCAAAACACTATCCTCTTCCAATTTGAGTGTGACTTGATCATCATCTAGTTGTGTTAACACACCTATATATTTACGTCTGCCGTCTAGTGGCTGAGACAACTTCACTTTAATACTTTTCCCCACATACATTGCATACTGTGACTTTTCAAAAAGTATACGTTCCATTCCCGGTGTGGATACCTCTAAGGTATATCGAGCACTCATAACATCCTCTACATCAAGAATAGTGCTTAGCTGCCTTGTTGCTTTTGCACAATCATCAATAGAGGCGCCGTTTGGACCTTCAATATATACTCGCAAAATAGCACCACCACCTTGACCAATCAGTTCAATACCCCAAAGTTCGAGTTCAATTGCATCAAGCGCTGGCTTTATAATTTCTTTTAAAGTTTCAATCGTCATCATCTACAACAAAAAAAGGGGCATAACGCCCCAGTATTTTAACAAAAGCTTTATGAATAAGCTTTTTCATTCGTTCAATATCAAAAAACCCCAAAAAGGGGTTTTTATATAAACTTGGTAGCGGGGGCAGGATTTGAACCTACGACCTTCGGGTTATGAGCCCGACGAGCTACCAGGCTGCTCCACCCCGCATCAGTTGGAGGCCATTATAATGAAACCCCGTTTAAAACGCAACTATTTAAACCCGTAATCTATTAACGCCCCCTTAACGGTCTCTTAATAATCATTATGATAATATATATGACACTTCGTCGTGTTAATTTTATCATTAGGAGAGAACATCGTATGTCAATCTTCAGAAAACTAGCAAAATTTGCCTTCTTTACAACAGCTTCAGATGTAGCATCAACAATTGTTACATCAGCAACAGCGAACCCAAATCGCTCTAGCGACCCAACGGGTACAAACTGCTTTATTCCTTTAATGCTTGCTATTGCTGCTAATCCTCGACAATCACCGATTACTGCTTTAACAACATTTCTAGTAGGCATGTCTGCCACAATTGATGTTAATGATGCCGCAAGACGACAAAGTGAAGTGAACTATCAAGGGCCAGGATACGGAAGACGATAATACTGCCTTAGAACTTTAGTCTATGTAGAGCATTAAGTTAGTAAAGTAAATGCCGACAATCTTTAGATAATCCCAACTCAAGTAAGAGAATACATATAATTATGCCATTAGAACTTATTACCAAAGAAGAAGACTTAAGCAAATTACCTGAAATCAACGTTCAAGCCTCTAGTACGCTAGTCACCATCGGTGACTTGCACGGCAATATGATGAAGCTGTTACACTTTCTTATTGCTAATCATGTGATCGTTGCAGACAGCACTCCATACAATGAATTGTTCACGCTATATCAAAAAGATAAAATTACTGTAGAAGAATTCAAACGCATCAAAACACTTATTTATGCGTTGCCATTTTATCCAAGTGATGAGCTACCCTTTATACGACTTATCGGTGACGAACTCACTGATAGAGGAGAAAATGATTTATACGTGTTATGGCTGCTTGATGCAATGGAAAAAAATGGTGTTACTTTTGATATTATGCAATCGAATCACACCCGAGAATTTACTCAGTTAGCAATAAAACGTTCATTTGCAAATACTGAGCGACTAAGACAGTTTTTAGATTTCACACGCCCAGTCCCCGATGTGCTTCTCGGGGGTAAGCCATACATGCATTCAACGTTTACTTTAATAGAAAGTCTAGAGCGCAACTGGATACAAGCTGAGGAGTGTCAAAGATTGGCTGCTATGCATCGAAAGCACTTAAAGCTTATGGAATATAGCTTAAGCGATAATACTATCACTATTTTTACCCATGCACCCATCAACTTTAGCTTAATTAAAGCTGTATCAATGCAATTAGGTGTTGAGTATCATGACGATACAACTGAACAATTAGCAGAAAGTATTGATAAAATTAATCAATACTATCAAAATGCTCTAATCAAGGCCAATGAGGCGGCAGAAAACTTTCGAAAACACTCATCACAAAGCAGAGAATTTACAGAGCAATTTTTACCATCAAAAGCGCTCACTGCGCGAAAAGAAGCCGACAAATATTTCAATGAGTTCAAATCATACAATCCAATTATTCAAATGAAAGACGAGTTGGAAATTTTAATTTGGCAGCGTCAAGAAGATATGCCGTCAACACCTGAAGAGCTCTCACCAAATGGTACATATCATGTAAAATTTGTTCATGGTCATGATAGTTGCAGTTGGGATAAAGAGCATATCTTTTGTATCGATGATGATTTTGCTAAAGGGAAAGAAGATAGCGACATTAAATGTGAACACCGCTGGCTGACCTGTACAGATGAGGAACTTAGTCCTCTAATCATAGCTGCTAGAGAAGAAGCAATAAAAGAAAGAGCCAAGCCAGATTCATCAGCATCTTGTTAAGCGACTAACGTTTTTGTTTTAATAGGCGAGCTTTGTCTCTAGACCAATCGCGCGCTTTTTCTGTATGGCGCTTATCATGAAGCTTCTTACCCTTTGCCATTGCAATAGCAAGCTTTGCGATATTTTTTTTCCAATATAAATGTAGTGGTACAATCGTATATCCTTGACGCTCTATGGCACCGATAAGTTTAGAGAGCTCTTTTTTATGTAGCAATAATTTCCGTGTGCGTAAAGGCTCTGTCTTAACATGGGTCGACGCTGTATCCTCTGGCGTTATCTGCGCCCCCACCCAAAAAGCTTCGCCCGCACGTATCACAATATGGCTACCATTAATTTGAATACGCCCAGAGCGGATACTTTTTACTTCCCATCCCAAAAGAGCGATGCCGGCTTCAAAGGTCTCTTCTATATAATAATCAAACCGTGCGCGCTTATTGGTCGCAATTTGATTGTCAGGAGCCTTACTTTTTTTGGCCATACCACACCCTATCGCCTACGATGAGTTCATATAAAAAAAGCATTCTATACTTAATGGAAATAAAAATGCTAGTTTTGCGCACAAGTTTTAGCATCACCCACCATCCAGTATTAGGGATTAGCGGCATCTCTAAGGATTTTTAGACTGATTGCTAGAGTCCTTCTCACACACCAATGGCTCCCCTGGCTCCGATATGAGATTATTAATCAGCAATCTACCCCTTTGATAATATATCTCGAGTGTGACGTTTAAATACTGAACCTGCTCTTTAGTATCATTTTTATAAACAACCATTGTTGGCATCATAACTTTCCAGCGATATGTACCACTGCTTAGTCCCTGATGAATAATTTTGGGCGGGCGCATAGCAACAGCACTTACTTCATAACGATTTTTTTTAACAGCATCGAGTAGTTTGCTCTGTGTTAGTGCTTTTGAAAAATTAATCCAGCCATTGGCCGTAAAATGAGTCGCCGCCTGCTTTTGGCGTGGGATCATATTATTAAAATTAAAGTCATAAACACTCACAATAGCGGTGTTTGCAAATACTTTAACCTCGATATCATTTTTGGGTGCATTGATTGCAAAGGTTATCCACGGAAACATTAATAGCAGAAATATGCAAAGTCGCTTCATCATTATTCCTAATTTCGTTAGTTAATCTCTTTTTGTAACACGTAACGACCGTTTTCCCTTTTTAAATGCTGGTTTAACTCTGGATGGGAAATATCTCCATACTTATGCTCTTTCTCCAGAAAAGACTCTTTCACATATGAAATAAACGAAGTGTTATCTACCAAAACACGATACCAGGGACTCTCATATATTTTAGACGTCCCAATTGATTCATAATTACCTCTAGGTGAGAAGCAGCCGTCAACGTCTATAATGACCCCAATATAGCCCTGCTTAGTATGACAAACAATATCTCCAATACGATATTTCGTCTTCATCTACTCACCCTCATTAAACTAAACCTGCTTAAAAGGTACTATCGGCATGAATGAGCATTGCTTGATGGTATTTAAAGTCGACTAATAGTTTCGCTTACCTGTGGCTCTACTGGCACAGTGGTCAACTGTATAATACGAACTAAGGTCTAGGCTTGAAATAACGGTTTGTTGAGATAAAGCAAGGTGATAGATTTATATGCTTAGAATCAAGCAGATCTCCCTCTATAAGCTTTTGTTTTATATAAATAAATCGCGAATGCAAGCTGCCGTTTTTTTTCATGGGGATTTTACTAAGCGCCTCGAAAGCTTCTGAAAGGGTTGCCTGTTCTTTAAGCATATTTTTAACAATATCATTCACAGCCTTAGTTGCCTGACGATTTCGGTTCAGATGACAGGTAAAAAATAAAGTGAGTGTACTATCACCTTTAGCATAATCATTTAACACACTGATAAATTTTGCTTCAATGATGTCCGGCTTCCCCCATAATTTGTCATAACTTTTTTTAAAGGCTGCCGGCAATGATTTGAATTCATTTTCAGCTTCTTCTTTGCTCAAGATATTGAGCTCTTTGGTGGTGCGAATATTTTCTCTTAGGCTATCAGAAATAGAGCCATCATCATTAAAAGCAATCACAGCAGGAGTTTCTTTAAGATTTAAAGCTTCCCTTGCAAGCTCCTCGTCTTCGACATTTCGCTTAAAATCTTGGAGGTATGAGAAGACCAAAGTCATCTCAAAGCCTTGCTGGCATGTTTCATTGATAAGTTTTATTTTCTTTTTTAAGTAATCAAGAGACGACTCAAGGTTTGACATATCAATAACCAGTAAAAACTTATCAAGTTTGCGATAAATTTCACTGCCATAGTTAGAGTATGAGTCTCTTCCGGAAAACTCATAAAAGATGCACGGTTTAGATTCATCACCTTGACCTAAGTCCGTAGACCGATACCTAGACACACCCATAGTTGACTCATAAGTATGATTGCGTATGCTGGACGTGAGAATGTTTTTTCCCGAAGAAAGTTGGGATGCAATACAAGTTTTACCACCTCTAGGGCTCCCTACAAGGGCAATATGACAAGACATGCGCTAATAGATAAACTGTTAATATACTTGATTAATAATTATACACAATACAGCCAGTTTTGTAAAGGAATTGATAATTCTATTGCGATAAAGAAAAGCCCAAATGACGGACATTATGGAAGGACAGGGGTATATCGACGCTCAAAACGTGCAGTTTGATTTCCATTGGGTATATACGCTAAGGTGGTAATCACTTGAAAAATATGATGAAATATTGCCGATTTAAACAAACAGTGAAGTAATGACCGTCTTAGCAATTAACCAAGATATCGAGCGATACAAAAAAAACACGTTAACCGTCTTGATGATCATTGCCTATACCTTTATGCACTATCGTCTCAATGGTCTTTACACTGAGACAACCTTCGAAAAGCTAACCGCATTTCAAGTAATTAAACCTTATGCGAATCGTTTGCTGCTCCCTATTCTCGCTCATGAACTACAAACACTACTGCCTCTCCCTTACCTATACTTAATTTTTGAAGCCACTTTTGTCAGCCTCATAGTCTTTGTCACAAGAAAACTCTTTTGTCTCTATTGCGACTCAAAAGAGAGCTATTTTTACTCTCTATTATTTATTGGTATTTTATGTTTGGTATATATCATTAACTATCGATTTGCAGCAGGAAGAGAAGGGACCTTCTTTTTTCCTTATGATACGCCAGCTGTATTTTTCACTCTACTTGGCCTCTATCTCGTTCTAACAAAACAGTTGTTCTGGGTATATATATTAGTCCCCATTGCTACGCTGAATCGTGAAAGTAGTCTATTGATTATTTTAATGCTTCCCGCGCTTTTCTCTGGGACAAAAACACCGTGGATAAAGCCTTTTCTTATAACCTCTTTTATTTACGGGCTAACGCGCATCATCATTGCCTTTTTACTTCGGCATCATCAAGGCAGTGTTGCCGAGTTATATAATCTGCACTCTCACTATCCACATCTTACAGAAAATATTTACTTCTTAATGCAGCGTGATTTTTTTACATGGATCTTAGCAGAAATGGGTTTTTTACCTTTGATCTGGTTTACTTTTAGCAACTACATACCTAAGGCACTCAAACATCTTAAGTTTGTCGTTCTTTTTTATATTATCGCTCTATTTATTGTTGGAAATATTATTGAGGGACGCTTATTTGGTGAAGTGGTTGCTATTTTATTTTTACCCTCGATGCTTGCGATAAAAAACTACTTGAATAATAACCTGCAAGATATTGATGCCACCAATATTCCATCATGGATTAGTAAGCAAGCCGTACCGTTAATTTTAATCTTTACTTTTTTCATGGCTATTATGTTTTTTATCTATACAGCTAAATAATTTCTATAGATTTACACCAAAGGATTCCGAGCTCGTATAAAATACATAAGGGTAGCGCCAAGAGTATTTGTGAGCATACATCTGGCGGTGTAAATAACATGCCAATAATAAAAGCACATACAATAAAATAAGGTCTAAAATAAAACAGTTTCTCTATGCTCAAGACCTTTAATTTCACTAAAAAATGCATAATAACGGGCATTTCAAACATCATTGCAAATATCAAATAAAAACGCATGCTTAGTTGTAAAAAGCGCTCAATATCTGGGAGCAAAATCACATTACCTGGAATATAGCCTGTAAAAAACTGCATCAGAAGCGGAAGCGCGATAAAAAAACAAAACAACAGGCTCAAATAAAATAGCATGCTACTAAAGAAGGTATATTTTAATACTAGTGCTCTCTCTTCCTCATATAATGCCGGACATAAGAATGCCCATGCTTGATAGAACACAAAGGGTAGTGTTAGTAGCAGGGCTACCTTAGAAGATAGTTCAATAGGGACAAAAACAGGACTCAATAGACTTATAGATACTAGTTTGTGTACACCAGTGCCATGTAATGGATAAGACAAAAGAGTCAATAAGCGGTTTTTATAGAAAAAACAAGCAATAAAAAATAAGAGAAACACCCAAAGAATCTTTAGGAGGCGCCCTCTAACTTCTTCTAGATAGTCTACATTCACCGTACAATTTTTTTTAAGTGATAAAAGCGTTATAGTATACAAAAATTACAACCGATATACATTATGGAACATCGCGCACGAAAACGCTTTGGGCAGAACTTTTTGACCTGTCAAAATACGATTTTTAAAATCATCCAGGCAATCAGGCCAAATGATACTGACAAAGTGATTGAAATTGGCCCAGGACTTGGCGCTTTAACCTTTGAGCTATTAAAACATTTAAACGAACTCACCGTTATCGAAATCGATAATGATTTAGTGCGATATTTAAACGAACGGCAAGCAACCATTGGCGAAAAAAAACTCAACATTATCCATCAAGATGTCTTAACAGTTGATATAAGCGCTATTGGCTTCGAACTAAAAATCATAGGTAATTTACCCTATAATATTTCAACAGCGGTGTTGTTTCATTTGATAAAGCATCGAGCTGCGATTAATTGTCTGTGCTTTATGCTACAAAAAGAAGTTGTCGATAGAATTTGTGCCGAGCCTAATACGAAAGCCTACGGGCGTTTATCGGTGATGTTGCAATATTATTTTCATACTGAAGCACTTTTTACAATTCCACCAGATGCATTTAAACCTAAACCAAAAGTAATGTCGAAAATCGTCCGCTTAATGCCACATTTTAATCCCTACCCAAACGTATGTGACAAAACTTTTGAAAAGTTGATTCGCATGGCTTTTGCCCATAGAAGAAAGACCTTAAAGAAAAATCTCCAAGGCCTTATCGATGAAAGCGTATTAAAAGCACTAGATATAGATCCTCAAAGAAGACCTGAAACACTATCTGTGCATGAATATGTAAGCTTATGTCAACAGTTGTGCGGGCGCTAGTTGTTGCTCCCTACCCTGCTCCAAATGTTCGTTAGGTTTCTGCGCTAGCTGTTCAGTTGTTACCTGATTAACTATTTTGTATTGTTGCTCCGCACCAGTCAAAGCCTTTCTTGCCTTATACAACTCTTGTCTTGCCTCCCAAAGTTTACGATGTTCACCACTATCAATCAGCTCATGAATTTTTTCAATTTGCTCTGCCTTAAGTGATTTGGTCACATTATAAAACGCATACATCTGTGCATTGATTTCACAAATAAGCTCTTCTTCAGGTTTAGAGACATTCTCTTCTTGAAGATGATAATCAATAGTCAAACATAAACTCACTCGAATATTGTTTGCCATAAAAAACGAAACAAACGCACGAAAGATAGGTGAGTCAGTCACCATTCTAGGTAAGATAAACGACTCGATACTGTTATAACCATCTAATCTTAAGACATAAATAGGCTTTTTATTTCTAATCGCTAGACGAGCAGCACCATCATATACTTTTGGCGCAACTTGATTAGAAAGAGAAAAGTTACCTTGAGGAAACAAAGCAACACGATCTCCATTTTGTAGTGCTTCACTTGCCTTATCTAGAGCATCGAAGTTTGCTGAACGTCCTGTTGTTTTTTTATTATTTGCACCGATGAAAATGACTTGAAATTTTTCCATAAATGATTTGACACCAGGGATCCCATTAAAACTATCTGTCGCAAAGAATCTTGGCGGCCTTCCTTTTAAACTTAATGCAACGGCAGCAGCGTCTAAAGCGCCAGCTCGGTGTGGGCCTGCCACAGCAATAGCTGCTTCAGGTGGAAGTCCATTTTTAAGCGTTAATTGGCGAACTTTTTTAGGTGCTTTCGCTTTATTTATTTCATTACCTTGCTCATCTAGCTCGACGATTTTAGGCTCTAATTTTCCGGTGTCAGTATTCGCATACTCATCTAATTGGCCAAGAGTCGTTTTATCAAAATGTATTGCTTCCATAAGCATACGAATAAAACCTGCAATCACCCTAGATGTTTTATCCTCATAATCAAGTTCATTACGTTTTTCCGCGTGATTAATACACTTCATCATCAAATACATCATCGTCGTTAATAGCGAAAAAAGCAGAAAAAGTAGTGGAATAAAATCAGCAAAGTTATCCTCAGTATTTGCTGGGTCCGAACTCCCAAAAAAAGTCATTGGCATAATTGTAGCGTCCTTATTAATAGTGACAAAACAATAAACACTATCACAGTGTCTAATCATGTAGCAATAATTCCATCAAAAACAAAACTAACGTTTGTGCTTTAATTATTCAAAAAAACGATGGAGGAATACTAATCTCTGTGTGTGCACTTTGATTTCCATTGGGTATACCCCTATCCTTTCATAATGCATGTTTTTAGACTTCAATATTTACTGTGGCCTAAAGAGATTAAATTATCGTAATAGACTTTGGTTATTACTCAAATTTAATCTCTCTATCCACAGATAAATCTTTTTGTCTAACGTTATAAAAAGTCCAAATAAAACCATTCATTATCTTTAGCGTTGAGCACAGTCAAATATTCAAGGTTTGGATTTTTTCGATTGAGGAATGGCTATTCCATTCCAATTGAGAAAAATACCAAAGATTGAGCATTTGACAACGCTCAAAAACGTGCATTATGGAAGGACAGGGGTATATAATCAATTATTATTCGTACCAATTTATAGGCCAGTTACTGTGTTCCGAAAAGATGCTCCAAAAACTAAAGTTCCTATTTCTGAGGTCAAAGCCAAAAATAAATCAACATTGTCTCAAGTAACTTTATCAAGACAATTACTCAAACAAAAAAAAAGAGAAAAATATCAAGATGATTTTAAACGCTTACTAGAACTCCCTACTGAGCAATACGAAGCTGTATGTGAAGCGTTGCTTACTAACTTGTCGAATATGCTCCAAGACCTACCTGAAACAAGAAATAGCTACTTCTCTAATCGAGGCGGATTTTTAAATCATGCACTAAGTCGCACACAAGCTGCACTACATGCATGTCGTGCATATTTTATTTCAGATGATGGGAGACCAGCAAAAAACTTATCTGATCCACAAAAACTCTGGATGTATACACTATTTAGCGCCGCACTACTCAAAGGTATTGGCAAGCTATATGTTGACTTTGAAATAGAAATTTATGATCACTCTGGCCGCCACGTGAGTCGATGGCTTCCCTTTCGCGGTGACTTTAAACAATTAGGGGCAGCGTTTTATGATTATGAGTTTGCACCAACTCAGCATGACTCGTTTAGAAAGCGCGTTACACTACTACTCGCCCAACAAATTATGCCTAAAGCAGGTTTATATTGGCTGGCTAAAGATAAAAATGTGTTTGAAGTTTGGTTAGCATTACTTGAAAGTGACACCAGAGCGGCTGGAACTTTAGGCTTTATTATGGATAAAGCTGATGCTATTGCCATTAATCGTTTTTTCCAAGAGCATCAAGCTGAACTCTATAATCAAAAAGAAGAAGATGATTTTGGCTTATACGATAAAAAAGAAGACAAAGAGGAGCTAACAACTGACAAGGATGATAAACGCGAACTAGAGGTTGGAGAAATTCCAAAAGAAGGCATTGAGTTTGTCAAATGGTTAAACAGGGCTTTATTAACGGGTAAGCTTTTGGTCAATCAATCACCTCTATTTATGGTGCCTGGTGGTTTATTGATGTCACCTGATATCTTTCAACTGTTTATCCGTGAACATCCGCAGTTTAAAAACTGGCTGGCTGTTCAAAAAGGCTTAATGCACTTACAGCTTCATTCTGGCGATGGAATTTCACGGTTTAAAAATAGTAAAACAGGACAATTACACTCAGGGATCGTCATTTCTGCTATAGAAGCGGTTACTCCGGCAAAACTTCAAATGGTCAATTTAAGTAATGGCGTGAGTACAACCATCACTAATAGCCAATTAGCGCAAATGAAGGAAAACAATCCTCATTTTCAAGCATTAAGCCAAACATCGCCAAGCGCTCAACAACTACTCTCCAGTAGTGGTACGTGGCTATCCCCTCAAGCGGGAGGCTCACCACTTAATCCTGGACAAAAAACTTAGTATGGATTATGCCATCGGCGATATACAGGGGCTTTATCAACCTTTGATGAAGCTACTAGATATCATATCTTTCAATGATGCAAATGATAGGCTTTGGCTAGTTGGTGACCTAGTCAATCGTGGACCCGACTCATTCAAGGTACTGTCTTTTCTGAAACAATTAAAGACTCCGCCTATCATTACATTAGGCAACCACGACTTGCATCTTACTGCTTGCTTCTATGATCCTAAGCTTGTTCATAAAAGTGATACCTTCCATGATGTATTAAAAAATAAAGCCGCACCCCAAATCCTCCACTGGCTATTACAACAAAAGCTATGCTATTTCGATAAAAAATTAAATGTTTTTATGTCTCATGCTGGCATCCCCCCTATATGGAGTATTCAACAAGCGCTATCCTTAGCCGCTGAAGTTGAAACACTACTACAAGGATGTGATCATAAACAGTTTTTAAAGCATATGTATGGTAATAGTCCAAACATGTGGGATGAAACCTTAACCGGGCATTCAAGACATCGAGTCATTGTTAATTACTTTACACGTATGCGCTGGCTATCATCCGACAGCCGGCTGTTACTAGATGATAAAGGCAACGCTCCCCCTAAGCATGGCTTTCATTGGTTTAACTTAAAGAGAAAAGAGCCAATAAATGCAGATATTATTTTTGGGCATTGGGCTGCTCTTAATGGAATAACACAAAAAAGTCAGATTCACGCTTTAGATACTGGCTGTATTTGGGGCGGACCCTTAACCGCGATTTGCTTGCAAACAAAAAAAAGATACACTTATAAACCTTAGCTCATACTCCCTTAGGCCTAATTCGATATGCATGATGAAGAAAAACAACAAGCCGCCATTAAAGGTTTAGATTTTATAGAAGATGGTATGACTGTGGGTGTAGGCACCGGCAGTACCGTTAATTTTTTTATTAAAGCGCTAGCCAATATCAAACACCGTATCAATGCAACCGTTGCAAGCTCTGTACAGACAGAGCAGTTATTAAAGCAATATGGTATTCCTGTGCTCGAATTAAATGTTTGTAATACAGTAGATATCTATATCGATGGTGCGGATGAAATCAACCACTTCCATCAAATGATTAAAGGTGGTGGTAGCGCACTAACCCGCGAGAAAATACTTGCCGCCGCAAGTAAACAATTTATCTGCATTGCTGACTCATCAAAATGGGTAGAAGCACTTGGAACATTTCCGCTACCTATTGAGGTTATTCCCATGGCTAGAAGTTTTGTGGGTAGGACATTAGTGAAAATGGGCGGATCACCTAGTTATCGTGAGAATGTTCTTACTGACAATGGAAATATTATCCTCGATGTCGACGGCTTAGATCTTTCTAAGCCTGAGCATCTAGAGACTCAGCTTAATGATATCCCAGGGGTAGTTTGCTGCGGTCTGTTTAGTCACATAACCGCTGATAAAGTTATCTTAGGTGGCAAAATTATGACTTGATTTTTGATTATCCTTTGCTTTTTGTGCTCGCTTAAAACGGACGAACTGGGCCTTGGTTATGTTAAAGTTTGCTTTAAATCCTGGTGGAAGGATGCGCTGTGATGTATTACCCGCAACTTCCTGGTGAACACTCTTCAATGCTTGCTGTGCTCGTATGCTTTCTTTAGCCGCTTCCTTTATCCGTAAAAATGCCATTTGAAATACATCAAATGATGTCGTATCAACACACGTTTTGACTTCATCCGTAAGATCATCAATCATATTATCTAGACGCTTTAAAATATTGTGAATTCTCACTATACCAGCCTAATCTTAGCATTTTCTTAAGGCTATATAACCTGAGGTATCAAATTATGAGTCGATCCCTCAGAGTATATACCCCTATCCTTTCATAATGCGTGTTTTTAGACTTCAATATTTACTGTGGCCTATAGAGATTAAATTATCGTAATAGACTTTGGTTATTACTCAAATTTAATCTCCCTATCCACAGATAAATCTTTTTGCCTAACACTATAAAAACATCCAAATTAAATCATTCATTACCTCTAGCGTTGAGCACAGTCAAATATTCAAGGTTTGGGTTTTTCAATTGAGGAATGGTTATTCCATTCCGATTGAGAAAAATACCAAAGATTGGTAATTTGACAACGCTCAAAAACATGCATTATCAAAGGATAGGGGTATCTACCCCTATCCTTTGATAATGAATTAACTCTTTATCGCTTTCGTTGCTATCATCGTGTCCATATAATCTTCGATTAAAAATCTTGGACTTGGATGTTCGTCTTCGTAAAATCCTGTAATATAAAAGCCCGCTTCGATTTGTCCTGATATTTGACTGCTTAAGGTATGACCAAAAATAATCGCTTCTTTTTGATTCATTTTATGCTTAAGCTCTGATTGCGTTAAATGTTTAAGATCTGAGTATGGCAATGAATACTCTGGCTTAAGCTGACCGTTTATCCCCTTTTGTCTGGTTTCTTTTGAGAAAACAAACACAACCGGATTATAAAAGCTCGATAGTAATAACCCATTTTTTTTTAATACTCGATAACACTCAGACCACACAGGCGCAAGCTCAGGAACATACAAATTAGAAATTGGGTGAATGATATAGTCAAAAGTACCTGTAGAAAGTGCTGATAAGTCACACATATCACCTTGAACTGTTTGAATATTTAATTGATGTTTTTCTGATAGTTTTTTATCTTTAGAAAGCTGGCCAAAAGAGATATCAAAAACTGTCACTTCTGCTCCTGCTGCAGCTAGAACAGGGGCCTGCTGCCCACCGCCAGAAGCAAGACATAAAATCTTTTTAGACTTAATATCATGAGGCAGCCATGATTCTGGCAATGCTTTTTTAGTAATATGTACATCCCAAAAACCTTTTTTTGCCTGATGAATAACCTCATCTGAAACTGGTAAGGACCATGCGTACTGCTGCTCGGCCTGAAAGTCCCATGCCGTCTCATTTTGTTGATTGATATTAACTTCTTCCTTACTGCTCAAGCGCTCCCCCCCATCCTTTCGTATTAACTCAATAAATCACCGTATTATTCAAAAATAAATCTTAAAGCACTCATAGATTCTTGCTTAAACGCCAAATCCTCATGCTCTGTAGCAAATTCAAGGCAGGCAAGCGCACTATGTACCGCTAAAAATTTAGCATAAATAATGACATCTTCTTCAAGTAAGCCATAAATTTCATAAAATTTATGGTGAGCACTTTTGGGAAACAGTAAAAATAGTGCAGCCAAGTCGACAACGGGATGATTTAAGCCAACATCTCCCCAATCAATCACAGCCACAACGCATTTATCTTTAACTAAAAAATGCTTTGCATATAAATCACCATGAACTATCACTAATGAGTCTGTTTTATCAAGTTCAACGTCTAATGCTTTTTTTGATAACGCTGATATATCCTTTGCAAAATCATCTTGATAGGCTTTAAAAAAGTCCTTCTCGATGCGGGCCATGACTTGCTTAAAAACATGCTCTTTACGCGTTCGATCAAATACTTGTAGACTTAATCCCGCATTTAGTGCTTCACGTGTAGGAATAATATGTAGCGCTTTAAGAAATTTCGCAAAAATCGCTATATTATTAACCCTATCTTGCCTGGTTAAGTTCGCAAGATGCATGGGTGCTCCCTCAAGCTTTACATACCCATGGAAAGGATAAGGATAAAAATCAGGACCTAAATACTGATATTTTGGATGCGGAACTAAAAGAGGCAGCTTATGATGTAAAAAATCTAGTGCAACATTTTCTCTTTGAATCAGTGATAAAGCAATATTTCTTCTAGGGCACCTAAATATATAGCGTTCATCAACACAATAAACATCATTGTCCCAGCCATAATCAAGATGTCGAACAGACTGAATTGACCGAAATCTATTATCATTTTCTTTTAAGTACTCTTTTAACTGCAAAGCCGTTAATTCAAAATCTGGCAACCACGGCGCCGCTTTGTCTTGTGCTTTTTTTAACCAAAACTCTTGAGCACACTCAAGCGTTAAGCCAAAACGAATATGATCTTGCCAATAGCCATTGATATTTAAATAGTTTTTAGCGAGCCCTTCTTGAACAAACCCCAAACGCTCAAGAAGATTTATCGACTGAATATTTTCTGGTTGAACATTGGCTTCTAATCGATGTAGTTTTAGATGAAAAAAAGCATAAATAATCACTAATGATATCGCCTCTGTCATCAATCCTTTTTTTGATGACGGCGTTAATCGGTAATATCCTAAGAAAGCGTTTTGAAAGCAGCCTCTGATAATATTAGATAAATTAATCACTCCGATAAACGCATCACTTTTTTTTAAAGTGACTACAAATGATTTGCCAGAAGCGCTTTCTAAATTGTTTATGAAGTTTTTATATGCCTCTTTTGTATCAGGAGGACTTGCCCAAGGATAATTAATGTCTCGTGATGCGCTTACTGCCTCAATAAAT
>JAUICE010000031.1 GCA_030428185.1 Gammaproteobacteria bacterium | reverse complement strand
CCAAAAAAGTCAGATAGTAAGCCAAATAAAGGAAGAAAGAATATTATGATCAACATAGTTAATGTATTAGCCAATAATCCATCATTTAACTTAATGTCAAAATGGTGTGAGAGATAAGATGGGAAATACACAAACGATAGATAAAATCCGCATGATGGTAGCATCACCAATAAAATCGCATGAAATACTTTTGCCTTTGCAGTTTTGAGCACATGCATGAGTGGTGATATATCTAAGTTATGATTTTCACTAGCAGCTAGAAACACCGGAGATTCTGGCATCCCTAACCGTAAGTAAAGCCCAATAAAGCCCAAAATAAAACTCAATAAAAATGGTATTCGCCAAGCATATGAAACATCATAAAAATAATGATTGACTATTAGAGCAGCAAAAGATCCAATTAATAGTCCAACAAGTGCGCTAGACATGGTCAAGCCTCCATAAAAGCCTCTTCTCTGTGAAGGTGAATGCTCAATAATATAGATTAGTGATCCTGTAAACTCGCCGCCAACTGCAAGTCCTTGCAGTAATCTACAAATGATTAATAGAATAGGTGAAGCAACTCCAATGGCTTGATAAGTTGGCAATGTCCCAATCAATGTGGTGGGAATAGCCATCAGTAAAATGGCGCTAGCAAGCGCATTTTTTCTGCCATGGCGATCACCAAAATAACCAAAGACTATTGCGCCCAAAGGTCTCATAAAAAAACCGATAGCAAACACTGCAAATGCTGCAATTCGAGAAATCATGACTTGATCGGTTGGAAAAAATAAAGGCGCTAGAGTTCCTGAAAAGTATCCATATAATGCAAAATCGTACCACTCTAATACATTGCCTAATAAACCAGGCGTGACAATACTAAATAATTTTTTTTGCTTCATCCATTTTTAATAAATCAATTGGTTTAATTGATTTATAACCTCCATGCTTAATATAAATATCCCGTGTTGTTTGTTTGTTATGATAGCTAACAAGTAGTTTATAATGATTTGGTGTTAAAGCTTTAACATAAAATTGCCCATTGGGCAGCAAAGTCACAATGATTTTAGGCTCGTAAAAGTAATCTGACTTTGGATAAGCATCAGCAATTTTTAATGATAAGTTAACGGCATTAATGTTTGTTTGAGGTTTAATGCTCCCTACTATATCGGCTAAATTATTTGGAGTAGGCTTTTGTAGTTTGACTATACCCAAACCTATTTTTTGTGTTTGGGAATCTAGAACGATGGACACACTCAAATAGCTTGGCGCAGAAAACACTAAAGGCGTAGATACATATCCATAAAAGTAACCTTCTTTAGATATATTCACAGGTTGGTTCGATAACACCATTTGTGGCAATAAATCTTTTAAAGGATAAAGCCTTCCATAGACCAATTTTTGTTCATGATGATTGGTGTTGCTAAGATTTTTTTCCATAGAATGGTAGAAATTAGGATCGCTTTCTTTAAGCTCGGTTTTAAATACTTGCCAGCTATCTATAGAAACCTCAGAGATATCGCCTACCCCTTCCTGGTGAGTGAAATCAAATAATTGATACAGCGAATGTTCATTTAGTGACTGACCTAAATGATATTTTTGACGAAGCGATTTCTGATAATTTGATGCCAGTTTTATATCATCAGAATCTAGATTTTTTTTAAAAAGTGCTAAAAATAATTGTTTTCCAGGATATTGTTTTGGCAACATATCAACATATAGGGATGCAAAAACATATGCTTTGATGTCATTTTTATTGACACCTGTGCCAAATAAATAATTTCTCGCCGTTTGATAAAGCTGAGTTAACTCAAATTTTCTTTGACCATAGGGTGTACTTGCAACAGTGCTGCCTTTAGCAGTAGACAGCAAAACCGTTAGAAACAAAAATATGAAACTAAGCTTTTTTATAGGTATCGTTAAATACACGTTTAGCCTCCTGATGAGCTTGAGATCTATAAAGCTTGTTATTGATCATGGCTAACATCTTCAATGCTTCTTTCGCTTCTGGGGATTGCTGATACTCTGTCACTACATATTGCGCACGATTTAGTGCTGCGACATAACGATTGGCGTTATAATACAACTTGGCTATATTGAGTTCTCTCTTAGCAAACTGATTTCGAAGATAAATTAGATGTTGTAGCGAGTCCTGGTAATAAGGGCTGTTCTTAAAACGTGTGGTAATAATTTTAAAATCTTCATATGATTGTCGTTGAGTTCCAGGATCGCGCCATGACTCATCTAGTTTGAAGATCTTCGAAAATGCACCGCGCTTTTGAGCAAAATTAGCCATCGCTTTTAAATAATAAACATAGTCAATATTTTTATCTCTAGGACGTAGGTGTATAAAGTGATCACTCGTTGCGACTGCTTCTGCATAATCACCATTTTGATAATAAGCATAAATTAAATCAATATCTGCAGCTCGAGCATATTCACTAAAAGGATACATTGAGTCAAAAGCCTCAAGCTTTTTTATCGCAGCATCATAGTCACTTTTTGATAAATCAACATGGGCCTGTTGATAGAGTGAGTGAGCAGGTATGCCTCGATATTTTTTTAAATCATCTTCTTCATTAAAAGACTTAGCGCAAGATGATAACAGTACAACGACTGCTAAAAATAAATATCGATTCAACATATTTTGAGACTCTATTGTTCTGATTCGAGTGATTATACTGAAGATAATTGTAAATACCAATTTTGCGCTTAATTGAAATAAGAGACTAGTCATCTAAAAAAAAAATTGATATATTCCCAGCCATGTGAGTAAAAATAAATCAACAAGGCTAAGTCATCATGAACTATCTTCAACATATCCTCAATCATGCTACATCGGTATTGTGTCAGACGGCCAGTGGTGAATTAGAGCAATCACAAGTCGCATTAAAAGAGAGTATTGCTTCTCTTTGTCGTAAGATTAACTCGACCAGTCTAGAGTACACTAATGATGAGCCTGATTGGGATGGATATTTTATGAAAATTAATAACTTATTAGATAGAGAAAGGGAGAAAAATAGCATGCCTGCCTTTCATGCTGTTTGTCTAAATATTTACAAGATCCACAGCCTATTAAATACAGAATTAGATGGTGAAATATTATCTAATTTTAAAAATGAATCGGCAGAAAAAATGACAGGCAAAGGTAATTATGGCTCTCCTACTTTTTGTGAGTTTCTAGATTTAATTCTTAAATATCGTATCCCTAAATTGGTTAATAACCTTGTTAAAGGTGAACGACTGACGGATAAGCATGGAAAAAAATGGAGCTTATTAAAAGGTGCAGCGAAGCAATGGCTTACTGAAGAGACCCTTCATAAAGATCGCTCTCCTGAAGATGTGCATCGAGCAATTATTCCCATTCTCAAAGTGTTGCTTGAAAATGAGCAAAAAATTCAAAATGATAGTGAAAAAGGCGCCAGAGGTCTTGTCACAGGTTTCTTTAACAAAGCAAGAACAGCGGCTTCTGATCTATCTGGTGGAAAGATAAAGAGTGGTAAAGGTGAGCTAGGTGATTTGCTAGAACCTTTTGTTGAACGCTTTACTAGTGCTACTTCTCATACTTTGATAACACCTTCAAGTGTCAATGCTCATACCGCTAACCTGACTTATTAATTGAGTTAAGCTTATTGATTTGAATAAAAAGCCTCAGTGATATGTAGAGGCTTTTTCAAATAAGTTGTTGAGCTGCTTCTTCTCTTTTGCGATTCGTTTGAATTTTAACCTCAATAAAGCAAGCAATAATAATGATCATCAAGCTAATAAACGCGTAAAAAATATTGTATTTTTCATGAAAGAATAGCGCACCAGCACCAATACTCATATAAGCCTGCCAGGGTCTAAGGTTATAATCTTTAGCTATATGTGAAATTTCTTTAATATTAATCACAGGTATCCCTTGTTTTAAAAAACGAACAGCTACAGAGTTTGAATTTGCCAAACTTACCGGTAGCTGGGTATTGACGCCCGTTTTTAAATGGCTAGATAAAATGATTGCCTTTTGCTCTTTGGTTAATTTGCTCTTGGCAAAATGTTTTCCAATAGACGCTATACCACCACCTATATTGATATAAGCTTTAATCGGTGATTCCCCTGCGTGTAACTCAAATAGGCTCATTCGTTTATCGATTGATTCGCTAACTGTATCAGTTTTTATGAGTGGAATATCATAACGTTTAATGGTTAATAGCAACGTATCTAAACCTGATTGTTCAAATCCTGCGCCAGTATCTTTAGCTCCTCCTATTGAAGCGGCAAGCGGTTTGTAAGGCAAAATACCTTGCTCCCGAATGGTATGAAGCATATCTAGCCATGAGTACTGTGGAAGATTCGCTCCCCATTGTGATGCAGCTGCGCTTACTATGATAACAGGATTTAGTTGCATGACCTTACAAACAGCTAGTGTGCTTATATCTAATGCTGGAAATGATCCAGTCATACCGATTGCTACTGTATCTCCAGGTTTTAAATTAATATCTTTGAACCACTGAACAATCAATGCAGCAATATTTGGGTTGACAGAAATTTGCTTAGAGCGCAATACACCATGATCACTGGTAATAGAGGTTTCTTTTTTACCTATTAATCCTGTCCTGGCAGGATCAAAATGTTTAGATATAGGTAAGCCTAATTTTAAGCGCTGTGTTTTTATCGCTTTAAAGGCTTTTGCGGTGAGTATTGCTGCATTCAGCTTGAGTGAGTAGTGATCTTGTGGAACGAGTTTTTTATGGGTTTCAACAAAAAACAAGCACAATAGTGCAACCACACATAAGATACTCATCATTAAGGGATGAATTTTATTTGCTTGCCAATACATTTTTTTCATTGGAGTAATACCGGTCCGATTAATATAATTAAAATAAGCCTTACGGCAACAGAAACAGTCAATAAGGTGGAGATAGTCTCTATAAGACCTTGCCGGTCAATCGATAGTGCAATAAGTCCAGGAATAATATATCCAATCACTGTATAATCAGCACCAAAGTGCTCTATAGCAAAATTACTGGTGAATAGATATCGCATTAATTGCCCGATTAAAAAAGCGAGTAATACAGTCAATGAGACACGCCTTCTACCATAGATAATTAGATATCTTGAGAGAAACCGAATAAAAAGATTAATCAAAATTGCGGTCAGTAGTGTAATTAAAACCATCTGCGGGTGGATAATATCCAAAGCAATATAGCCTGGAACGACCATTCCGCCGGCAAATAAGCCAAAGGCTTCGACCATAAAAAGTCCCCAGACTAGGCCAATACCTACGCTTAACGTAAGAGGCTCAATCATTTACTTCCCCTTTTAGAAAATGATTTAACAACTCAAAACCAATTGCTGCAATATTACAGATGCCAATTGCAAGAATATGATTTCCTTTTGCATGGTCATAAAGAAAATCCAGTACTTGATTAACAGAATAACCTTCACCATTAAATAGATTTAAAGGTTTACTATCAACATGTTTAATAAATATATCTGTACCTGAACCAATAACCAGAAGATTGGATACTTGAGAAAAACCACCAATGACCTCAGCCATTTGGCGAGAACGATCTCCTCTATCGGCACGACAATTAACCAGGCCAATAATATCAGTGGCATCAGGCATATTATCAATCACCTTTGCCCATAATTGTTTCGTTGATACTGGATCATTAGCCGCAAACCCATTTGCTAAGGTAATGTACTTATCTTTAAACTGAATCGTTTTTAAAATCAGTGCGCCAGGATCAGGTTTTGCTCGCCACATTCCATTTAAAGCGTCTTGACGTTTGACACCCAAGGACATACATACTTTTAATGCAAGAGCGATATTGACCTTATATTCAAGATAGCTAAATTTTGAAAGCTCTACATCACTTATGTCATGAATATCCTCATCGGTGACAGAAATCAATTTGGACTGTCTATCGTTTGCGGCCTCAACAAAGGTATGTAAATGTTTACGCTCAGGAGTAAAATAAGTGCCTTTCACCGGCATGGTGGCGGCTAAGGCCTTGGCAACATCATGCTCAGTTGGACCCATGACATCTAAGTGATCTGGCATGGCATTACTTAATACACCAATGGTTGATTGTACCAACTTAAGTTCACATAAAGACTGTAGCAAGGGCTGTACAGCCATACATTCTATAACCAGCGCTTGCGGATTATATCGCATCGCTTTTTTAACGACGCTTACTTGTTCTAGAACATTGGTTCTTCCAATACGGATAACAGGCTCCTCGACCCCTTTGGTGTCTATAAATCGGGCCATTGTTCCTGTGGTTTTGCAAACGGTAGCAATACCTCCTCCACGTAGTCCAGCCGCAACCAGACGAGCGACACTTGACTTGCCGCGTGTTCCATTCACATGTATACGGTGAGAAATTGCTCGTAAGCGCCTTCGATGCAGAATGATTTCAATACCTAAGTGCAATAGCACAATAGTTGTTAAAAAAAGGATAAACCAATACCCATTAATTGAATATTCAGAAAACATGATTATCTCTTGTATGCAATCCTATAGCACAGGTAAGATAGTAATTATTAAAGTACCAGACATTGACTTGACATGCCAGCTTATCAATACCAAGCTTTAACGCAAAGTGGCGCCTCATTAAAAGGTATTATAGAAGCAGATGGGGCTAAATCTGCTCGTGAAAAATTGAGAGACAAAGGCTTAATTATCGTCGAGATTCAATTACTCAAGTCGTATCACAAGACAGATAAATTAAAAATATCCAGACAAAACTTATCACTAATTACTCGTCAGCTAGCAACGCTATTGAAAGCGCGATTAACTATTGAAGAGGCCTTAAAAGGCGTGGCTGAGCAAAATGACAAACCTAGAATAAAAGAAATGATTTTAGCCATAAGAGATAAGGTTTTAGAGGGGCAATCCTTATCGCAAGGTTTATCTATGTTCCCTAGAGTTTTTTCAAATCTATTTGTTTCCACGGTGGCAGCCGGAGAGCAAACAGGAGAGCTGAGTGTCATATTAAATCGTTTGGCCGATTATGTAGAAACACAACAAAAAACTCAGCAGAAAATCCAGCAAGCCTTAATTTACCCTTCTTTAATGGTTTTTATTTCTACAGCAATTATTATTTTCTTACTAACCTTTGTTGTTCCTAAAATCATTAATGTTTTTGACTCAACTGGCCAAGCGCTACCAAATATTACGCTTATTCTTATAGATATCAGTACGTTTCTAAAAAACTATGGGGTATTTCTGATTGCATTTATTGTGATGTTTATTTTTGCTATCAAATATGTTCTATCTCGTCCGGATATGAAGCCTAGATGGCATGAATTTATTTTAAAACTGCCGATCATTTCCTATATTAGCAAAACAGTTAATACGGCACGATTTTCACATACCTTAGCCATCTTATCTAAAGCTGGCGTGCCGATTTTGAAGTCGATGAAAATAGCAACACAGCTGGTTAATAATTTGGCAATAAAATCGCGTTTAGCCACCGCTAGAAATGCTGTAAAAGAAGGTCAAAGCTTAGCGCTTGCTTTAAGACGAACGGAAGTATTTAATGCGATGACGTTACACTTAGTTGCCAGTGGTGAAAACAGTGGTGAACTTGAAGAAATGCTTGAACATGCCGCGATGAATCAAGACAACGATATTAATCAACTCATCAGTACAGGACTAACATTATTTGAACCACTCATTATTTTGTTTATGGGCGCGGTAGTTTTATTTATTGTTCTTGCAACCCTTTTACCTATATTCAGCATGGATCAGCTGGTACATTAGCTCTCTTTTAATGTTGTTCAAATTATGCTTAAATGTAAGGCAATAAAGTAAATTATTGAAGAGTAGCACTTGTCTAATATACATTCTGATATTTTGATATTTGATGATCCCTCTTCTCATCGACTGGCAAATTTATGTGGGCCGCTCAATGTAAATTTAAGCTACTTTGAATCTATCTATGATGTAAAAATAACTCATTTAAACAATAAGTTAAAGATCGAGGGTGCACAGAAAGCACACCAAGAAGCGATTAAAGCAATTACACACTTTTATAAAATAGCAGATAACCCTATTCTTAAAAAGGACTTAGTATTAATGGTGAGTAACAATCAATCATCAAAAAAAGAAACTTCTGAGGTCAAGATACATACTCGAAATAAAACGATAATGGCTAAAAGCAAGCATCAAGCACTGTTTGTAAAAGCAATAGATAAACACGTTTTGAATTTTGCGACAGGCCCTGCAGGCACAGGCAAAACTTATCTAAGCGTTGCAAAAGCTTGTGAGTATCTTGAAAGTGCTAAAGTTGAACGATTAATTTTCGTTCGACCAGCAGTTGAGGCTGGAGAAAAACTTGGTTTTTTACCAGGTGATATGGTTGAAAAAGTACTGCCTTTTTTAAGACCTATATACGATGCATTATATGAACTGCTCGGTGTGGAAACGGTTGATAAATATATTGAACGAGGAATAATTGAAATTACGCCCTTGGCATTTATGCGTGGTAGAACCTTAAACGATGCATTTATTATTCTTGATGAAGCTCAAAATGCTACAATTTCTCAAATGCGCATGTTCCTAACTCGCCTAGGATTTGGCTCAAAAATGGTGGTAACTGGAGATACGACTCAAACTGATTTACCTATGTCCCAAAAAAGTGGTTTGGCGCATGCTGTTAGGCTTTTAGAGAATATGAAAGAGGTTTCAATCAATATCTTTAATGCTAAAGACGTAGTTAGGCATCAGTTAGTGAGTCAAATTATTTCTGCTTACGGACAAGAGTCATCATGAGTTATCAACTCCATGTACAAAACCCAGAAAATTACCAAGATATTCCTTCACGCTTTGAGCTAAACCGATGGGCAACGCTTTGTCTGGGACGCTTTAAAAAACAAGCAGAAGTGACGATTAGATTTATTTCTTCTGACGAAATGCAATCGTTAAACAAGCAGTTTCGACACAAAGACAAGCCAACTAACGTGCTTTCGTTTCCATCAGAGTTACCAGATGAGCTGAATGAAGGTGGTTTCTTGGGAGATATTTTAATTTGCTGTGATGTAATTAAAGCTGAAGCTAATGAGCAAGGAAAAAAAGTCTCTGAACACTATGCTCATTTGCTCATTCACGGGCTTTTACATCTTCTTGGCTATGATCATATTATTGAAAAAGATGCTGCTATTATGGAAAGTCTAGAAATTGACCTGCTAAAACAATTAAATATTAAAAACCCTTATGAGAATGAAGAATGAAAAAAATACATAGATTTTCTTTTATAAAATTTTTCAAGAAATTCTTTCAGCCTAAGGTAAATGATAAAAAGCAGCTCTCAGAGTTGGTGTCATATTTAAGTAAGAAAAAAATCATTAAGGAGTATACCGGGAGCATCATTGAAAGTGTTTTACATTTATCGACCCTAAAAGCCAGAGATATCATGATCCCTCGTTCGCAAATGATTGTAATCCCGCAGCATATTGAGTTTAAAGATCTTTGTAGTCTAGTCGCAAGCCACGGGCATTCTAGGTATCCTGTTATTGGTGACAGTAAAGATGAAATTATCGGTATTTTACATACAAAAGATCTCATTTTACAAAAAATAGAAGAGCAGCCATTTACCTTAAGTGAAATTTTAAGACCACATCTAATTATCCCTGAAAGTAAACAGTTACTCATTTTATTAAAAGATTTTCGTAGTAATCGTAATCATATGGCTATCGTTGTTGATGAGTATGGATCTGTCTCAGGTTTTATTACCATCGAAGATGTATTAGAGCAAATTGTCGGTGACATAGAAGATGAATTTGATAATGATGAAGATAACTTTATTAAAGCGAGAAATGATGGAACATTCATTATTAAAGCTCATATTCCGATTGAGGAATTTAATCAATATTTCCATACAGATTATGATATTAACAAATACGACACTTTAAACACCATGTTGAAAAAAAAGGCAATAACAATGCCCGTTGTTGGTGAGGTGGTGATTATTGATAAGGCACAATATAAAATATTGAATGCTGACAGTAATCATATTAAATTAGTTGAAATTACGCTTAGGGGTATCAAATGACAAAAGTTCTATTAATTGATGATGATTCTGAGCTTTGCGCGTTATTAGAAGAATACCTTAAATCGGAAGGTTTTGAGGTTAGCTGTTGCCATGATGGTAAAGAAGGCGTTAAAGAAGCGCTCACAAAGCAATATGAAGCCATTATCTTAGATGTAATGCTGCCTAAAATGAACGGATTCGAAGTGCTCAAATCCATTAGGCAGCATACCGATTTACCGGTTTTAATGTTAACAGCGCGTGGTGATGATATTGATAGAATCGTCGGACTAGAAATTGGTGCTGATGATTACTTGTCAAAGCCATGTAATCCTCGTGAGTTGGTCGCAAGAATTAAAGCAATATTAAGGCGTTCACAACACGTTACTGATAAGAAGAAGGTCATCGAGATACATGGGATAGCGATTGATAATAGTAAACGTATTGCTCACATTGATGATGCGCCTGTCGAACTAACAAATGCAGAGTTTAAGATTTTGGAAATCTTATTAAGATCTCCAGGGCAAGCCTACTCAAAAGAAGAGCTCACACAATATGCCCTAGGTAGAAAATACACCGCTTTTGATAGAAGCATCGACGTGCACATAAGTAATCTTCGTAATAAATTAGCGGCATTTAAAGGTAAAGAAAATATCATCAAAACTGTTAGAGGTTTTGGGTATATGTTTGATGCGTAAACTTTACTGGAAGATATTTTTAAGTTTTTGGCTGGTGACAACTATTGTTATCATTGCAACGATGTATATAACCGGACAGCTCACCCGGCAATCATCAATACCTGTTAGTGAAAAAATATTTATCAATAGTTATGCCAATGCCGCTGTTGCCACCTTTGAGTCCGGTCGAGAAAAAGCGTTTAGTGCATGGCTACGTCATATTGAGTTATCAAAGCATCTTACCATGTACTTATTGAGTTCAACAGGAAGTATACATGGCACTACTCATGTTCCCAAACCTGTAAAACAACTTTCAAAGGAGTTTTTAGCAAACCAGCTACCGACAGGAATTTTTCAAAGAAGTAATTATATTGTTAGCCATGAGATTTTAACCTTATCTCAAAAAACATATCGAGTTGTTACCTACCTTCATACACCTATCAGTCATCTCACACAAATTCCTTGGGCAGATGTGACCTTAGTCACACTTATCGTTATTGTTCTAAGCGGGACGATTTGTTACTTTTTATCTCTCTATTTAACTATGCCAATACGAAATTTGAGACAAGCAGCAAAAGCAATTGCTGAAGGCAAGCTGAAAACTCGCGTGGATACTCATTATAAGCAAAGACATGATGAAATTGCTGAACTGGGCCAAGATTTCGATACGATGGCTGAACATATTGAGCATCTTATTCTTGCTAAAGAACGATTACTTCAAGATATTTCTCATGAACTACGCTCCCCTCTTGCAAGATTGCAGTTAGCTGTGGCAATTGCTAAAAAGACTCATGAAGCAAAGTCTTTTGATAGAATGGAATTAGAGATCCATCGTTTAGATGAACTAATAGGCGATATTCTAACCCTTGCAAAAATGCAAACGACAAAAATCATTATCAATAAGAAAAATATCTCGATAGATAAAATCATTCAACTAATTGTCGATGATGCAAATTTTGAATTCCCAAATGCTAAGGCATGTTTTAAAACACCTGACAATAACATTGTTATAAAAGCAGATGAAAAGCTTATCCATCATGCAATAGAGAATATTGTTCGTAATGCTTTAAAATACACTGAGGCTGATACAACGGTTTCAATATATCTTATTGACAAAGGCGATAGCCTGCAAATTGATATTATCGATCAAGGCCCTGGTGTACCTGAAAGCTATTTAAGTAAAATTTTCGATGCATTTTATCGTGTGGACACAGCACGTTCACAAACAACGGGTGGATATGGATTAGGCTTGGCAATTGCTCGTAAAGCAATAGGCATTCATGGCGGCTCTATTCGTGCAAAAAATCAATCACCACATGGATTAAAAGTAACGGTTTTACTGCCAAAATAAATCTTTAGACTGATAAATTTTATCAATGATTTTTATATTTGCTGGAGGGAATTCAAGTTTTTTTAATGCTTGAACATTAAAATAATCTAGTGCTAGCTGCTTTTCAGCACACATAGGCGTACCGGTATAGCTTCTAACGATATAACAGTAAAAGCGTATTGCTTTATCTTCATATTGATGATCAAACTGATGCCAAAAATAGTATGATTGTAATAAGATCCCTAACTCTTCTTTGATCTCTCGAAAAATAGCTTTAGACTCCAGCTCACCTTGTTCAACCTTACCACCAGGAAATTCCCAGTATTCTGAATATGATGAGCTGTAACCTCTTTGAGTCAGTAAAATTTCTTGCTTATCATTAACAATGATAGCAATAACAACTTTCAATCTATTGCACTTGCCCATGACACTGCTTATACTTCTTGCCACTTCCACAAGGACAAGGATCATTTCGACCAACTTTAGGTGTCTCGCGCTTGAACGGCGTCACTTTTTCACCTTGACTTTCAACATTTGAAATATCATTGATTTGTTCGTGCTGATATTCCATGTTATGAGCGGCATCTGCTCGTCTTTGCTCTTCCATGATATGTACATCTGATTCATCTTTCACTTCAACTTGACATAAAATGCTAATGACATCGTAACGCAATCTATCAAGCATAGACTTAAAGAGCTCAAATGACTCACGTTTATACTCTTGTTTGGGATCTTTCTGAGCATAGCCACGCAAGTGGATACCTTGGCGTAACTGATCCATTGACTGCAAGTGTTCGCGCCAATGATTATCTAAACACTGAAGTAACACGGATTTCTCAAACTGTCTTATCGTATCACTACCGACGTGTCGCTCTTTTTCCTCATAATGTTTATTAGCAATATCCAGAACTTCGCAAATAATATCTTCGCTGGCAAATGATTTATCAGATTTTTGCCACTCACTTAGAGGCAGCTTGATATTAAAATCGCTAGCAAGTTGATTTTCTAATTCTTTCAGTGTCCACTCTTCTTCCATGCTGTCTGCTGGAACGTGCTGATAGACTAATGATTGTAGTACTTCTTCACGCATTACATCAATTTGCTCTTTAATTTGATTGGCTTTTAAATACTCTTTACGCTGATAATAAATAACTCTTCTTTGATCATTTGCAACATTATCATATTCTAAAAGCTGTTTTCTGATATCAAAATTATGTCCTTCAACTTTCCTCTGCGCGGACTCAATACGTCTTGACACAATGGGGTGCTCAATTGACTCTCCCTCTTTCATTCCAAATCGCTGCATCAAGTTTGTAAATTTATCGGCGCCAAAAATACGCAATAAATTATCTTCAAAAGATAGATAGAAGCGACTACTTCCAGGATCTCCTTGACGGCCAGCTCGACCTCTAAGCTGATTATCAATACGTCTAGACTCATGCCGCTCTGTACCAATAATTCTCAATCCACCGGCGGCAATCACCTGATCATGCCTTATTTGCCAATCTTGTTTATGAGCCTCTATGGCACCTTCACTGACATCACCTAAGCCCTCTAACTCGGATTGCAAATTTCCACCCAGAACAATATCTGTTCCACGACCTGCCATATTAGTCGCAATGGTGACCATTCCAGGTCGTCCTGCTTCCGCAATAATATGAGCTTCTTTTTCATGGTATTTAGCATTTAATACTTGATGCTTGATACCTTCTTTCTTTAATAGTGTTGAGACTAATTCTGATGATTCAATTGATGCTGTACCAACAAGACAGGGTTGCTTACGCTTTTGACAACTTAAAATATCTTGAATAATGGCTTGGTACTTATCTTTTTGGTAGAGATAAACTAGGTCGGGCTGATCTTGTCGTACCATTGGCTTATTCGTTGGTATAACCAAAACCTCCAAGTGATAAATTTGCTGGAACTCATAGGCCTCGGTATCAGCAGTTCCTGTCATACCAGAAAGTTTCTCATATATTCTAAAATAATTCTGAAAAGTAATAGAAGCTAGCGTCTGATTTTCTTGTTGTATATTAACGTGCTCCTTAGCCTCTACAGCCTGATGCAAACCATCAGACCAACGTCTCCCGGACATGGTTCGCCCAGTATGTTCGTCAACAATAACCACCTCATTATTTTGCACAATATAATCAACGTCTTTTTGAAATAATGTGTGAGCTCTCAATGCTGCGTTAACATGATGAACCAGTGATATATTAGCTGCTTGATATAGGCTGTCGCCCTCTTTTAATAAACCATGCTCAACTAAAAGCTCTTCAACACGTTGGTGGCCTGCTTCAGTCAAATAAGCTTGACGCTGTTTCTCATCCAAAGTGTAATCACCATCACCACTTTCTTCACTGGTTTGTGGGCTTAAAAATGGAATAATTTTATTTACTTTTCGATATAATTCAGAGCTGTCTTCAGCCGCTCCTGAAATGATTAATGGAGTCCGGGCCTCATCAATTAAAATTGAATCAACCTCATCAACTACGGCAAAATTAAGCTGCCTTTGTACTTTTTCTTCAAGAGAAAAAACCATATTATCTCTAAGATAATCAAAGCCAAATTCATTGTTGGTTCCGTAGGTAATATCTGAAGCATAAGCTTTTTGCTTTTCCTCATGAGACATGTTGGCAAGGTTAACTCCCACAGTTAACCCTAAGAATTCATAGACAGGTCGCATCCACTCACTGTCACGTTTGGCTAGGTAATCATTAACCGTAACAATATGCACACCTTTTCCAGATAATGCGTTTAAATAGGCTGGCAATGTCGCCATTAGGGTTTTACCCTCACCTGTGCGCATCTCAGCAATATTGCCATTATTTAACACCATGCCGCCAATTAACTGAACATCAAAGTGTCTTAAGCCTAAGGTTCTGCGTGATGCTTCCCGAACCACTGCAAAGGCTTCAGGTAAAATAGTGTCTGGATGAGCCCCCTCTTTCAGCTTATCTCGAAATTCTTGAGTTTTATGGCCTAAATCAGCATCTGATAATTGAGAAACTTCCTTCTCTAACTCATTAATTTTAGAGACAACTTTTCTCATGGCTCTTAATTGGCGCTCATTTCGACTACCAAATACTTTTTTTGCAAGTTTTCCTAACATATTTTAAATTAATATAAAAAAAATTGCCTCAAGAGTACTAGAAAACGCTATAAATTGCCAGATAAGCCGTTAAGACCTTGCGATGAGAGTGCTTTAACTAAGACTCTAGCGGGAGAAAGATGCCGATATAAGCTGCGTGGTATCGGTAGTATATTACCCTCTAACATAGACGTTAATACATTTACGGCAAATGGAATGGTAGTCACACCATGTGAGCCAAAGCCTGCGCATAAATAGAAGTGATTATAAGTAGGTGCTTTAAGCGCAATATATGCTTTCTTATCAAGACGTAGTTGGTGATAACAATTTACAAACTCATCCCTTATTGCTAAAGGCCCTATTAGAGGTAAGTAGTCATAGGTTTTTGCACGTATTGCAAACCTTGATGATATTATCTTCTCTTTAGATAAGTCCAACATATCAAGCAAGTCATCATCTAGCGCTATCCCATGTGAATTTGCTACAGATGGTGTCAAGTGACCGCGACCACTGATTGTGGCCTGTAATCGCTTGCTCTTATTCGAAGTTTCAATACGATATAAGTAGCCAGGGTAGCTTGTGATATATGAAGTCACTGAGTCAAGAACGGTTGGGTTGTTAGCGGTTGCCCAGATTGCCGCCTGATACGTATCTTTCTCATTGATAAGCCAGTGATCATTCATCTCTTTAAGAGAGCGAACCTCACAACAAAGGTTGAGATTAATTTTTGAATGCTCAGTTAACCTCTGACATAGTTGCTTTGGCTTGATATATCCTGCTTTTTTAATATAGCCACCAACTTTGTTTAAATCTACTCCTAAGTACTGACACAAACCCTTAGAATTTAGAATTTCTCCAATTTCAGGTAGATTATTGAAAAAAGTGCTTAGCTCACTTAAATATTGGTCACCTTCGGCAAGTCTGAATAAACCATTACCATTCATTGCATCTAATTTTTCATAAAAATCTATCGCATATAAAAAACTTATCAGCATAAAATTATTATAAGGACTAGCATAAATACTTGGTCGAAAATCTAGAACAGCTTCATCATTTCCAGAGCCAGCCAATGCAAGTGCACTTCCTCGTTCAAATAAATCTACCTGAAACCCTTTTGTTGCGAGTTGATAAGCACTGATACATCCAGCTAATCCTCCACCAATCACCGCTATTGGCAAACGCTTAGTCAGTGGCGAGGCGCTTCTAGGAAGATCCCAAGAGGTTAATTGGCTGGTTACTATTTTTTTATAAGAAGTAAATGTTGCTTTAAGTATTTGCCGCTTATTGCCTGAGCCTTTTATTTTCTGACAGTCAAAACCATTATTAACTAAAACATCTACAACCATCCTGGCAACACTAAACGTTGAGAGTGTTGTTTCATTTGCTACTGATAACTGTGCAATAACACCAATCAAATCGTCTGACCAACATTTAGAATTTTTCTTTGGTGCGAAGCCATCTAAGAACCATGCATCAAACTGGACAACACCTTTGATGGAAAAAATATTACTGAAACTCTTATAAGCATCATCAAATAGCAAATAGAGCTCTACATCATCGAGCTGAATTTGATGCACACCTTTAACAAGAGGTGGATAGTGAGAAAGCAATATATCTACGCCATCACTAAAGTTCAGTATGTCTTGATAAATCTGCTGTATGTCGGCTTTCGTTAATGGATATTGTTCAGAAGAACAGTATTGTAGCTTTGAGCCTTTTGGCGCACATTCTTTCCATAGTTTATAGGTTAATAAGAAATTTAATCCTGTGCCAAATCCCACCTCGCCAATTCTGAACGTTTCATTTGGTTTAAGTGCACTAAAGCGAAGCCTAAGATCGTTAGCCATACAAAACGTATGTATTGCTTCATCTATAGCGAAGTGTTTTTGAAAGTAAATATCATTAAAATCTTGAGAGTATAGACAGTCATCCTCAAAGCGTATGTTGGGTCTAGGTAATATTAAGTGCTCTTTGGTATTGCTCATGTCATGTTATTAGATTTCATTTGAAAAATGATCCACCGGCACAAATTTCTAGTCAAAAAGTATCGCGACCATTATAGATCGCGCTAAAGATAGAAAGCCTACTTTGTTAGATAATTGCACCAGTAGATTAAATGACCTTATTAAAAATGAAACTCAATACCTTGTGCTAAAGGTAAATCATTAGACCAGTTTATTGTGTTAGTTTGTCTGCGCATATAGCCTTTCCAAGCATCAGAACCAGACTCTCTACCACCTCCTGTATCTTTTTCTCCACCAAATGCTCCACCAATTTCAGCCCCTGACGTACCAATATTCACATTCGCAATACCACAGTCACTTCCCAAAGTACTTAAAAACAATTCAGCATGTTGCAAGCTAGTGGTAAAAATGGCTGAAGATAAACCTTGATTCACACCATTTTGCAGTTTAATTGCTTCATCAATATTTGAAAAAGGCATAAGGTATACAATTGGTGAAAAAGTTTCTTCTTGTACGATAGCTAAGTCATTATTAACATTGGCTACCAAAGTTGGTGTAACATAATGTCCCTTACCATCTAGTTTCTCACCACCAAAAAGAATTTCGCCACCCTGCGTTTTTATCTCATCAATTGCACTCATATAGGTATTGACGGCACCCGCATCAATTAAGGGGCCCATATGGTTATTTGTATCTAATGGATCACCAACCTTGATTTGTTGGTACGCACTTACTAAGTTTTTAGTGACTTCATGATAGATGGAGTCATGAATAAAAACACGTCTCGTTGAAGTGCAACGTTGTCCAGCTGTACCTACTGCACCAAATACAATCGCTGGAATTGCCAACTTTAGATCAGCCGTTTGATCGACAATAATAGCGTTGTTTCCACCCAATTCTAAAATAGAGTTTCCTAAGCGCTCGGATACTTTTCTAGCAACATTGCGACCGGTATTTGTTGATCCTGTAAATGAAACTAAAGGTATACGCTTATCATTAACAAAACGCTCTGCTATATCATGATTGCTAGGAATAAAATAACCAAAGATGGAAGGCATATTGTTTTTATCTAAAACTTTTTGGCAAATTAAATGCGTTGCAATCGTGCAAAGCGGTGTTTTAGAAGATGGTTTCCAGATAACAGCGTTACCGCATATGGCTGCAATAAATGCATTCCAAGCCCAAACTGCTACGGGAAAATTAAATGCTGATATAACCCCGACGACTCCATAAGGGTGCCACTGTTCATACATCCGATGATGGTAGCGCTCTGAATGCATGGTTTTACCATAAAGCATACGAGACTGGCCCACTGCAAAATCAGCAATATCTATCATTTCTTGAACTTCACCATCGCCCTCTTGCTTTGACTTACCCATTTCCAATGAGACTAAAGAGCCCAGCAAATCTTTGTGCTCGCGCAAAGCGTCACCCATCTGGCGAATAATATCACCACGTTTAGGAGCGGGTATATCACGCCATTGTAAGTATGCCTCGTGGGCTTTACTGGTTACTAACTCATAATCATCAAGAGTCGCCGTAGAAACGTGAGCAAGCAATGCCTCATCAGCAGGACAATAGGATGCCAAGTCGCTAGTTTTAATGTCTGAACGCCAAGAGCCAATCATTGCGCCTGGATTTGTTTCTAATAAACCTAGTGAATTAATAATGCTCATTATTTGCTCCTTATGCGTAGTAATGTCCAAATCGATTATTTAAAAACGTATCTAAAGGAAAAGCCTCTTGTAATACCAGACCTTTATATTTCTGAGCTTCATTTAACACCATATCAACCACGCCACAGATGCCTGATGCTGTCGTTACTTGGATTGCTGACCACTCTATTCCTGCAATTTCTTGCGGATAAACTTTTTTCATGGCATTTTCTTCTAGAAATGCACCATCCTTATAACCAGAAACAGAGACATAAACCACAACCACATCATGATATGTTTTTGGAATAGCGTTTTCTAATAATGTTCTCAACGTGTCATGATCGCTTCGTAGTTTTAAATCATCAAGTAAAAAACGCATTTTTTCACAATGACCGGGATAGCGCATTGTTTTGTAATTTAGATGGCTGACCTTACCTTCATATAATCTAGCTAATGAACCTAGGCCACCAGAAGTATTAAATGCTTCATAAGACTGTCCGTCAAACTGAATATGCTCTAAGTCTTCCATCGCGTCAACGTAAACATCCGAACCATTTTTTACGGCATGACACGGATTACAATATTCATTGATAACACCATCAGTTGACCACGTTAATGCATATTGCAGTCCATTAGAAGAGTTTTGAGGAAGTGCGCCAACCCTTAGTTTTGCCGTATCAATTGTGTCAAACGATTTCATCAAGTCATTGGCTAAAATTGAAATGAATCCTGGGGCTAATCCACACTGTGGTACAAACGCTTTATCACTACCCTTAGCAAGTTCGCTTACTGCTCTAGTAACTTCAACGTCCTCAGTTAAATCAAAGTAGTGAACATTTGCTTTTCTTGCTGCTCGCGCTACTGGTAAATTTACAAAGTAAGGCAAGCTTGAGATAACTGCATCAATGTGATGATGTGACAATGCCGCCGCCATCTCTTCTTCTTGATACACATCAATATTGATTGTGCTTAAATGATTATGTTTTGCAATGAGTCTCTGAATGTCACTGCCTGAAAAATCTTTATCAACGACAAAAACTTCATAATCGTTCGACTCTAACAGCAAACATGATATTAATGCGCCAATCTTTCCTGCGCCCGCAACCATCACTTTGTTCATTTTGTACTCCCACTTTCCATAGAAAGTGGACAATCCTACACTAAAAATTCATTAACATAAAAGTAATTTTTTTTGATAGCATACGGTTTTAAAAGCTTATCTAGTTTTTTAATCACACAACTTTGGCATTTATTATATAGAGTCAAACTATTATGAAGAATAAAGTTACATTTCTCTCATTATTCATCGCAGGCTGTTTGTATCCACTTGGTTTTGCACCCATCGCTATGCCTGGATTAACCATACTTAGCTTGGCATTTCTATATTATCATTTAAATGTTAGTTCAGATGCGCCTTTTAAAAAGGGATTTACTTATGGTTTTGGAAAATACTCGCTAGGCGTTTCGTGGATATATATGCCAATAAATAATTTAGCGCATCTCCCAGTAATCATATCTATCATACTCACTATTTTTTTTATAGTTTATTTATCTTTGTTTGAAGGCCTAGCCACGTTAATTTTTTCTAGAATCCGCAAAAAGAATGCTTATTATTTAAATATGTTTTATTTTGCTGCTATTGAAACACTTATTGAAATATCGCGATCAATATTATTGACAGGGTTTCCTTGGCTCATTCTTGGATATATATCAACAACGATACCTTTAAAATTTTTAGCTCCGATTGTTGGCTCATTTGGTCTTAGCTTTATTATCTATAGCCTAGCCTCCATACTTGCGAGCGCAATACTGAATGTGAAAAAACAATACCATTACTATATTACCTTTATTGGCGTTTTTTTGTTCTCAGGATTATTCAGTTATATTCATTGGACCAAACCAACGGATGAGTCACTTAAAGTAAGTTTGATACAAGGAAATATTAATCATTTAGAAAAATGGTCTGCTCGTTATTTTGAGAAACTTTTCGATACATACCAAAAACTAACCTCAGTGTCTTGGGGCAGTGATCTTATTGTTTGGCCTGAAACAGCATTGCCACTTCCAAATACTGACTTGGTTGACTTGCTAAACTATCTTGAATCAAATGTAAAAACACATAACGCTTATCTCGCTTTGGGGATGCCTTACGAACATAAGGTCGACATGTATACAAATGCGATGATGATTCTAGGTGATAAAAAAAGACAGTTATACGAAAAAGAGCATCTCGTTCCTTTTGGTGAATATCAACCGCTTACATTTTTAAATCCTATTATTAAATATTTAGGGATCCCATTCCCCAATATGCAACCCGGATCTATCCATCAGCACAACCTTAAAATCCATCATTTTTCTATTGCACCACTCATCTGTTATGAGGTAGCTTTTAGTGAGATATTGCGTCGTCATTTACCAGGTGCAAACTTATTAATGACCATCAGTGATGACAGCTGGTATGACCACTCTTGGCTTAAATCACAACATTTGCAAATTGCACAAATGCGTTCTCTTGAAAGTGGCAGAATGCAGTTATTTGAAACAAATGATGGAATTAGCGCCATCATAAATGCTCAAGGTGATTTAATTTCCTCTACAAAGGATAATACAAACACAGTGCTACAGGGAGTCGTCCATCCATTTGAAGGTATTACTCCTTGGGTCTTAATTGGTGACAAAGGCGTATCTATAGTTATCTTTTTGCTGCTATTTTGCATCTTTTTTTATGAGAAATATCAAAAGCCTTATCTTTTTAGATAATAGCTATTGCTGCTAAGAAAAGATAAGAGTATCCTTCATC
>JAUICE010000103.1 GCA_030428185.1 Gammaproteobacteria bacterium | reverse complement strand
TAGAGCATTTGCTGTATATACTTTCATTGCCAATAACAAGCTTTACTATGCCTATCAAACCTATGAGTACAAGACGCCAACCTATTCGTGAAAGCAGCCGCTATACCACTAAAGATTACTGTGATTTTATGGATATAATACGAGATATTCAGAAACCTACAATGACTTTGGAGCAGCTTATTGAACAAGATGTTCATTATCAAGGGCTAAATTTATAGCATTTTGGAGAAAATACCAAAGATTGGTGATTTGACAAAGCTCAAAAACATGCATTTTCACTTCCATTGGGTATATATCTTACAAGATTAATAAAAACATAAAGTTAAGTGTCAAATACTGGCTTAAAAATAAGCATATTAACACGGGTTCGAATGGATTCACCTGATCTATCACTGTAAAATATGGACTCGATAAACTCTTTGTGCTATTTTATTGATCAGAAAAGTCTGCCTGAGAGTTTAACCATGCGCCCTCTATTACAACTTGTCTGTGATCATTCTTACGATGAGCTGAGAGATTTCACGCTGTTTAAACAATTTTCCTATTTTTCTAGACAATCTCCTAAACGATATAAAGGTTTTGTTATACGTGAGCTACTCAAAGCTATTAACAAAGACTCTAGTCAGCTAACTAAAGCAAAAGCCAGCGAATGCTTAAACAAAACTCTAAAGCTACTGGATGACATAGTATTAGCTACTTTAAATCAAAATGATTTAAACATTATCATGCGCAACTTAGTTCTAATTCACCTTGACGGACTAAAGATCCCTGATATCGATCAACGCTTAAGGAGTATGCTGCGCCAACCCGTTGATCATATAAGATACTCTACCTCAGACGGTCTTAGTGCAATAGCCAAAGCTACCGAATATAACTTAGTAACACTCAATGAAGAGGATAAAGCTAATTTTATCAATCAGTTAAATTCATTAATGACAAACAAACATACTCAAATAGTTGATCTTGCTCAAGCAATCTGGGCAATCGGCGTCATTTTTCATTCTAAAGCAGATATAAAAAAATATGTCATGCCTAATCGGGCGTTATTTGAAGCCATTATTCAAAAGATACTCTCTGCTCCTCCGATAATTGATGCCGATATATCAGCATTTTTAATGGGCGTTAGTCTTTTACAATTATTAGATACGATATCACCCGATATTGTTGATGAAATGATAGATAACTTGCGTCCTCAATCAATCCTCGATAGAGAAAAAGTAAGCGCTTTAACAAAAGGTGACGAATTTCAACTAGAAGCGTATATCTGTGGATTTTTTGTCGATGTGTATGTCGAAAAAACAAAAATTATTTATGAAATTGACGGGCGATGTCATGAGAAAAAATTAGATTTCGACAAGTTTAGAGACAATATTTTGAAGGCTCAGGGATATACTGTGATAAGGATCACTTACAGTGACTTTTTAAAAATTCCAGTAGCTAGAGCCTTAGAGCGAACAGTTGCAAACGCTAAAAACATCGTCTTTTTCTCTCCAGAAAAAGAGCCGACAAACACAACCTTCTTTTCATATGCAGACGTTACTAGAGAGATTTCACCATGAAGCATTAAGGGTATAATTAGGTATTCCTAATAATTATACTTCATTGTCTTCTTTTATAACGAATATATGCTTTTACAGCTTGCCTTTGATCTTTTAAGGTTACAGAAAAAGTATGCGCTCCCTTTTCATTGGCAACAAAATATAAATAAGGTACCTCAGCTGGATGCGCGCATGCGTTTAAAGAGCTAATAGATGGAAACGCTATCGGCGTCGGAGGTAGTCCCTTGTATAAATAAGTATTGTATGGACTTTTTATCTTAAGATTTTTTTTATGCAACGAACCATCGTAAGCGTCTCCCAGTGCATAGATTATCGTAGGGTCCATCTGTAACCGCATATTTTTCTTAAGTCGATTATTTATTACTGCTGCAACCAGTGCTTTTTCTCTTTCGATATGTGTCTCTTTTTCCACGATAGATGCTGCGGTTAATAACTCTAAAGGTGTTTTAAATGGAAGATCTTTATTACGATTTTTCCAAATATTTTCTAGCTCAACTGTCATTTTATTGAGTGAGCTTTCAAGCAAACTAGATGCGGGAGTATAGGCATGGTACTCATAACTATCTGGTAATAATCTGCCCTCTAAAGATTTTAACTGATGTTTCTTTTTTAGCTCTTTTAAAATATTTTTCCCTGTCTTGATATAAGGCTTATGCTTTATTGTTTCAACAACATCCTCAATCGTTGTGCCTGGAATAATAGTAAAAACCTTTGTCAGTACCTGTCCCTCACTTAACATCGTGATAAAGCTTAATGGTGTTAATATATCGGTTAACTCGTAGGTTCCAGCTTGCAAATGTTTAGCCTCTGGACTGAGTTTGATTAATAAATAAAAAAATAATTTAGAATTTAATCGATTCGTTCTATCGACAATATTATAAAGTGATTTTGCGCTTGCCCCCTTTGGTAGGGTAACAACAAAAGAAGGCCCTTTTGAGAAAACAGGTGTATTTAAAAAAAAAACAAATTTAAGGATCAGTAGAAAGAAGGCAATTCGAAAGTGCCATCGCATACTTAATCATCAAACCGTTTAAAAATGACTGCCCCATTAGTTCCACCAAATCCTAGTGAGTTACTCATTACGGTACGGATAGATCTTTCTTTTGCAACCAAAGGGGTGTAATCAAGATCACACTCATCACTAGGGTTATGTAAATTAATGGTTGGAGGAACCACGCTATCGCGAATAGCCAACACTGAAAATATTGCCTCAATAGCGCCAGCTGCGCCCAAAAGATGACCTGTCATTGATTTTGTGGAGCTAATTGCGACATTATAAGCTTGTGGGCCTAACGCTTTCTTAATGGCTTTGGTTTCTATTAGATCATTAAGCGCTGTAGACGTTCCATGCGCATTAATATGGTCTAACTCGCCTGGGTCTAATTTTGCATCAGACAATGCATTATTCATCGCGCTCACAGCGCCATCACCTTCGGGATCTGGTGCGGTAATATGGTGTGCATCAGCACTAAAGCCACAACCAACGAGTTCGGCATAAATACGCGCACCTCTTCGTCGGGCTGATTCTAATGACTCTAAAACCAAAACGCCTGCACCCTCACCCATCACAAAACCATCTCTATCTCTATCCCAAGGTCTAGACGCCTCTGTTGGAGTATCATTTCGTTTTGATAGAGCTTTGAGCACTGAAAATCCAGCAAGACACAAAGGATTTGTGGTGACTTCAGCACCGCCCGCAACCATCATGTCCGCATCACCATAGGCAATCATACGATGTGCCATAGCAATATTATGGGTACCTGTTGTACATGCCGTCACAACAGAAATGTTGGGCCCCTTTAGACCAAAACGAATAGAGATTTGACCTGCAACCAGGTTAATGATCCCTGCAGGAACAAAAAAAGGCGATACACGGCGCGGACCACCTTTTTGCAATTTTTCAAAATTCGCTGTGATTGTTTCAACACCACCAATGCCTGCTCCGACAGCAACACCAGAACGACTCGCATTCTCATCAGTCACCTCAAACCCAGAATCTTTCATCGCCTCGATGGAAGCAGCGACTCCAAACTGAGTAAAAGGATCCATTTTTCTGGCTTCTTTAAGTGGAAAGAATGCCTCACAATCAAAGCCTTTAACTTTAGCCCAGATTTTTGTTGAGAAGTTTGT
>JAUICE010000030.1 GCA_030428185.1 Gammaproteobacteria bacterium | reverse complement strand
TGCTTAAAGCATCAAAGCCCATTGCCAACAGCACAATAACCGCGAGTGGATCACTAGCCATTTCACCACAAATACTCACCGGAACACCTTCACTATGACCGCCCTCAACTACCTGCATTAATGCGCGAAGCACTGCTGGATGAAAGGAGTCATATAGACCTGCAACTCGCTCATTGTTTCTATCAACAGCCAATAGATATTGCGTTAAATCATTGCTACCAACAGATAAAAAATCAACTCTGCTTGCAATCTCTCGAGCCTGATACACTGCCGAGGGCACCTCAATCATCACACCCACTTCAGGTTTTTCAAGTTTGGGATAATCCTCCAAAACCTCTTCAAAAGCCTGATCAATTAGGTGCAATGCCTCATCTACCTCACCGATACCACTTATCATTGGTAGCATGATACGCAAATTATTGAGCTCATTTTGCGCTTTAAGCATGGCGCGAACTTGCATGAGAAAAACATCCGGATGATCGAGAGTAATGCGAATACCCCGCCATCCTAAAAATGGATTAGACTCCTCTACTGGAAAATAAGGAAGTGCTTTATCACCACCGACGTCCAGCGTTCTCATTGTCACTTTAAGCGGTGCAAAGGCTTTTAATGTCTGATGATAAATAATTCGCTGCTCTTCCTCAGAAGGAAATCTATCTCTAGTGATAAAAGGCACTTCACTACGATATAAACCAACGCCTTCGCCCCCTACACTCAGTGACAGACCAGCATCCATTGCCAAACCAATATTGACATGTAGACCAATTCGATAGCCATCGGTCGTCACAGCATCTTTATTTCTAAGCTCATGAAGACTTTCATTTAATTCCTGCTCTTCTTTTGCTAAACGCTTAAACTCAGCCAATAACGACTTTGATGGTGAAAGATAAACTTGTCCAAAATAACCATCGACAATCATAGCTCGAGTGTTTAATGTGTTGACCTTAAGACCGCGAACACCCATTACCGTCAGCACACCTAGAGCACGCGCTAAAATGGCTACATGAGAGTTAGAAGAACCTTTGGATGAAACAACACCAACCAGTTGCCCCTCAGGAACTTCAGCCAACGCGCTCGCACTCAACTCCTCACCCACCAAAATGGTTCGCTTAGGATAGTTTATCTCTATCTGTTGCGACTCTTGTAAATGCGATAAGACTCGCTGCCCCAAATCTTTAAAGTCTGATGCCCGCTCTTTTAGATAATCATCTTCAACCAACTCCATTTGTGAGACGTATCTTTTGACAACGCAGCATAACGCATACTGAGCCGAATGCTTTTCACACTCGATTAACTTTAAGACTTCTTGGGCAAAACTGTCTTTATCTAGCATTTTTAAATAAGCATCAAACAATGCTATTTCACTAGAAGGAAGAACGCTAGCCATGCGCTGACTAACTTTTTGAATGTCTAAACGGGCTTTTTCTAAGCCAGTTAAGAAAAATGCCCGCTCTTTTTCTGTATCATCTGTAGTACTATGAGTAACCGTATCAATATTAGCAGGAGGATACACAACCACAACTGTACCGATACCTACACCAGGCACTGAAGGCATACCCGCATAAGCAACTTCATCTAAATCTTTTGGGCTTTTCGCTTTAGCAACTATGCTCGATAACTCACCTTTAGCTTCAGCATGAGCAATAAAGCCACCAAGTTGGGCTGCAACGGTGACTAAAAACGCCTCCTCTGACTCATCAAAACGGCGTTTTTCATCTTCTTGTAACGTTAAAACACCATAAAGCCTTCGATGATGAATAACAGGAACACCTAAAAAAGCTTTATACGGCTCTTCACCGACCAATTTATGGCGATAAAATAACTCATGACTAGGTGCATCTTCAAGATTAAGCGGCTCTTCTTTACGACCGACTAAACCAATAAGACCTTGATCAAGACTTAATCTCACCTTACCTATTGCATCATTATTGAGTCCAGATGCGGCAGTTAAAACATATTCAGCACTTTGATTATCGATTAAGTAAACTGCGGAAGCTTGTGTATGTAGTGCTTGACGTATTTTTTCAACGAGAATAGTCAATGCCTCAGGCAAAGTTTCTGCACTGGTAACATCTTGAACTATCCTACGTAACGTCTTTAACATACCACCCTTTTAATTGTTGATGTAATTACTTTCCATCATCTGTATTCTTTTTGTTTAATACTGGTATTAACTCTTTAATTGCTTGACGATAAACTTGTTTTTTAAAAAAGATAACATGCTCTGCAGGATAATCAGTATTAACCCAACACCAACTATCAAACTCAGGTGAGTCACTAATATCCAGTCTTATCTTTTGGCTATGGGTGAGTAACTTTAATAAAAACCACTTTTGCTTCTGCCCAATGATCAAGGGTCTTGTTCCCTGACGCACATACTGTTTAGGTAGCTTATAGCGCAACCATCGCCTCGTTACGCCCAAAATTTCAACATCACCAGAGTCTAACCCAACCTCCTCTTTGAGCTCCCGATACATTGCCATCATCGCCGACTCATTTTTAGCAACACCACCCTGAGGAAATTGCCAAGCATCATGCCCAACACGACGCCCCCAAAACAGTTCATTATATTCATTAACTAAAATAATACCAACATTTAGCCTGTACCCTGCCTTATCTACAACCATATTTTAACTTACCAAGGACAAATCGTTTGATTTTTTCATAAAAAACCCATACCCGTAAATGCTTATGATAGATTAAATCATAAATATACCCAATAGAAACCGAACTGCGCGTTTTAGGCTTATACCCCTGTCCTTTTATAACTAACCTTTTGCAAAGCAGTTCCTTAACCAATTAGATAAAATCTGAAGTTCAACTTCACAAATCGTATGCTCTCGATCAAAGGCTTCTACAGACACATCTTTAAAGCCTTTAGAGTTTAAAAACGCTTTTGAGTCCAAAACCCAATTTGCCTGAATAATTGGATCAAAACGTCCATAAGTCATAAGGAATGGAGTTTCAAGCAGCGGGGAAGGCCAAATCCTAGAAGCCATATTACGACTAAGTGGCAGATAGCCTGATAATGATACCACACCCCTTAAAGGTTCAGAGCTTTGCAGCGCTGTATATAAGGACATTGCCCCACCCTGAGAAAACCCACAAAGCACGATTCGGTTTGGTCTAAACCCACATTGTATTTGCTTCTCTATCTCCGCTTTAATTAAACCATAGGAGTCAATTAAGCTAACTTCGTCTTCTCTTGCATTAATGCCTAGTGCTTGAATATCATACCAAGCAGGCATCACCATATCTTGATTTATCGTTACGGCCCTATCAGGCGCTTGCAAAAAAACGTGCTTTACTTGTCCATCAGGCAAATCAAGCATTGTGCTTACCATTTCCATATCACTAGCCGTTGCCCCTAGCCCATGTAACCATATCACTACAAATGTATCGCTCATTGTGTTTAAAAAATACCTACTTCATTTAAAGAGCTACAGTATATACCCAATGGAAGTGAAGATGCATAGTTTTAGGCTGTGGATAGAAAGATTAGGCTTGAGTAAAACTAAAGTCTATTACGATGATTTAATCTCTTTAGGCCATAGTAAATATTGAAGTCTAAAACAAGCATTATGATAGGATAGGGGTATATCCCCCAAACACTAAAGTATACAATGTCCTTTTGTGTGTAAAAAAAACGATGCGACCTATTCTTCTTATTCTTGTATGCTCTATCTTATGTTTATCTGCTTGCGGACATAAAGGTGCTTTATACCTGCCAGGAAATGAACCCAAACAAAAGGAATTGAGCTTTTAATGGATTACTTTAATTATGTAAATAATGAACTTTTTGCAGAGCAAGTACCAATAAGTGATATTGCTAAAACAGTAAAAACACCTTGTTATATTTACTCACAAAAAACCATTGAACGTCATTGGCACGCTTTTAATGATGCACTTGGTCAGCATGATCATTTAATCTGCTATGCAGTGAAGGCTAATAGTAACTTAGCTATCCTTAATATTTTAAATCAAATGGGTTCTGGCTTTGATGTGGTCTCCGGCGGAGAGTTATTTAGAGCACTCAAAGTTGGAGCAGATCCAAAGAAAATTATTTTTTCCGGCGTTGGCAAGACACACGATGAAATTAGAATGGCACTAGACGCCAATATTTTATGTATTAATGTTGAGTCTGAATCTGAGTTACATCAGATTGAAAAAATAAGTAGTGAAAAAAACATAAGCGCCCCTGTTTCTTTGCGAATCAATCCAGATGTAGATGCCAAAACTCATCCTTATATCTCTACAGGTTTAAAAGAAAATAAATTCGGCATCGAGTATCAAAAAGCGAAATCTCTATATTTAAGCCATAGTCATTTTCCACACATTAATTTTATTGGTATTGATTGTCATATTGGTTCTCAATTGACCAGTCTTGCCCCATTTATTGCTGCCTTAGACAAGCTCATCATCTTAGCTGATGAGCTAACAAGTTCAGGTTTAGCTATTTCACATCTAGACTTAGGGGGTGGACTAGGTGTGACATACCACGATGAAGATCCTCCAGCCCCTTTCGACCTAGCAAAAGCAATCGCAAAAAAAGTTCAAAATCGACCCTTTAAAATTATACTTGAGCCTGGGCGAGCCATTATGGCAAATGCTGGAATTTTGGTCACTAACATCTTGCACTTAAAGCCACATCATGAAAAAAACTTTGCCATTGTTGACGCTGCTATGAATGATTTACTGCGACCAGCACTTTATCAAGCCTATCAACAAATCATCCCAGTGATTAAAAGCAATGATGAGCCTATACCATTTGACATTGTTGGCCCAGTTTGTGAAAGTGGGGACTTTTTAGGACACGATAGAAGACTCGCACTAAGAGAGGGAGACTTGCTTGCCATTCGAGGTGCAGGGGCATATGGTTTTAGTATGAGCTCAAATTATAATTCAAGACCAAGGGTTGCCGAGATACTGGTCAACGAGGAGCATTTTCGTATCATACGCCATAGAGAATCCTACGAGTTTTTGTGTCAAAACGAAGTATTATGAACTGGATAAATAAACTCTTACTATTAATCGTCTTTGTGCCAACGCTCTCTATAGCATCCCACTTACTTGAATCTCAACACTCCCTTCAACTTGGAGGCTCTGTCAATACAGGAAATACAAACAATAAAAACGTAAATGCGAAAATTTCAAGTATCATACAAAAAGAACAATGGGGTTATAGTGTCAGTCTAGAAGGTCAGACTGCAACCTCTAAAGGGGTAGAGTCTGCACGCTCTATTAAAGCAAATGGAAAAGTTAACTATGAACTAAGTGATAGGATTTACACATTTGCCAAAGCAAGTTCAATTTACGATAAATTCGCTACTTTTGATTTATTACAACGAGAGATAGTCGGTTCAGGCTATATTATAAAGCACAATGCGACACAAGAATTTACCATAGAAGGCGGTCCGGGCGGAGTTCATAGGCGGATTGCCGGTGCTAATGAGATACAAAATCAATTTTTGTTAAATTTTGCAGCAAACTATATACAACATTTAAATGAGCATGCTGAATTTCGCCAAACCTTTGAGACTGATGTGAGTCAAACCAACACGCATCTAGAGTCAGCAACCTCTGTGAAGACAACTCTGGTAAAAAATCTAGCTCTAGAGGTCTCTTTTAAAGTGAATCATGATACAGTGATACCTACAGGAAGTATCAATCGAATCAAAACTGATACAGCAACGGTTATTACCATGATTTACTCGTTTTCTTAAATGGTGAGGATAGTAGGCTATGGAAATTCACTTTACTAAAATGCATGGATTAAGCAACGACTTCATGGTCATCAATGCTGTCACCCAAAATATATTATTACAGCCGCAAACCATTCGAAAGCTTGCTGACAGACATACAGGTATTGGTTTTGATCAGTGCTTGGTTGTTGAGCCTTCTGACGATGAAGAGATTGATTTTCGCTACCGAATCTTTAACGCTAATGGGGAAGAAGTGAGCCAGTGTGGTAACGGTGCGCGCTGTCTTGCTCCATTTATTAAAGATCAAGGCTTAAGTGATAAGCGCGTGCTTACTGTTGCAACACACTCATCAATCATGCAAATAAAACAAGAAATGGGTCATCAAGTTCGCCTCGATATGGGCTCACCAAAACTTGAACCTGCAAACATTCCTATCAATGCTCCTCATCAAGCTGATTATTATCCTCTTGAAGTCGATGATGAAACTATTTATGTTCATGCTGTGAGTATGGGTAACCCCCATGTCATACTCGTATTAGATACGCTTAATAATGGTGTTGTAGAGTCTTTAGGTCCTAGGTTAGTTAACCACCCTAAACTTCCTGAAGGAGCCAATGTTAACTTTGTGAAAATAGTTGATGATGAGAATTTTATGCTTCGCGTTTATGAGCGTGGTGTTGGAGAGACAAAAGCCTGCGGCAGTGGTGCTTGTGCATCTGCTACTGCTCTAAAGCTTTTTCATAAAGGTGCTAATTTACAAAAGGCCCATTTAACTGGCGGTATTCTCAGTATTTATTGGGAAGGTTTAGGACACACACTAAAATGTCAGGGGCCTGCAGAGAAAGCTTTTGAGGGCTTTGTTGAACTATGAAAGTCGTTATATTAGGTGCAGGACAAGTAGGTGAGACACTCGCTGAAAACTTAGTCCAAGAGCACAATGATATTACACTTGTAGACATTGATGAAAAGCGACTGAATGACTTGGAGCTTCGCTTAGATATCCAAACGGTACTTGGCAGTGCCACCCAGCCAAATGTATTAATTAAAGCCGGTACCGAGCAAGCAGATATGCTGATTGCCGTCACAAACAGTGATGAAGTTAATATGCTATCTTGCTTCATTGCCTACCAATTATTTCGAACCCCAAAAAAAGTTGCCCGCATTCGTTCAGAAGACTATTTGCACTATCCTAAGCTGTTTGCTGAAGATAAACTCCCCATAGATGTATGCATTAGCCCTGAGGAGCTTATCACAAAGCATATTAAGTACCTTATTATGTATCCTGGAGCGACTCAGGTTATTAGCTTCGGCCAACAGGATTCCTATCAGCTAACCTTACTAAAGTGCAAAAAAAACGCCCCTATCGTTCAAAAAACAATTGCTGAGATTAGTGAGCTTAGCCCAAAAGAAGAGTTTCGCATTGTCGGCGTCTTTAGAAATCAAAAGCCCATTGAGCTAACAAAAGACACACAAGTTCAAGCCGATGATGAGTTACTATTTATGTGTAAGCAAAATATGTTGATGCAAGTACTACATGTATACAGTCAACATGATTATCTAAACAGACGTATTATCATTGGCGGTGGTGGCCATATCGGTAAAAAACTCGCTCAAGTTCTCGAAAAGCACTATCACGTTAAAGTGATTGAAGCAGATCAATACTGTGCTGAAAAACTTGCCACCGAATTAAACCATGCCACTGTTCTACATGGGGATATCGCTGATAGAGAAATGTTACTCAATGAAAATATTGACTATACTGACGTGTTCGTTGCCATTACAAATGATGATGAGGCAAACATTATGTCTTGCCTGCAAGCTAAAAAACTAGGCGTACGCTCAGTGATGGCTCTCATTAATCGCAAAGCCTATGTGGAGCTAATCAGAGACAGCAGCATTGACTTTGCAATCAGTCCACAGCTCATGACCATTGCTGGGATACTCACACAAATTCGTCGTGGTGACTGTATTAGTGTTCACCCTTTAAGCTCAGAGCAATCAGAGGTTTTAGAAATTATTGCTCATGGGGACGAAAATACCTCAAAAATTGTTGGCCGCTCTTTGAGTAACATCAGTTTGCCTCCATACAGTGAAATTTTGGCCATTATACGTGAAGGAAAAATCTTTTTAGCCACGGCTGATACGGTCATCCAAGCAGAAGATCATGTGATTTTAACTGTTTTAGACAAACAATACTTAAAGCAAGTTGAGCAGCTCTTTCAAGTGAACTTATCTTACTTTCTTTAAAGTAAAGTAAGAATAGTAGGAAACGTTTTCATGCAAATACGCACCATTTTCAAACTAATCGGCTTACTCTTAATGCTTTTTAGTCAAACCATGTTAACACCTATTCTTATCAATACCATTTATAAAGATGGACAGTGGCAAGGATTTATCATTAGCTACGCATTAACCTTCTTGTTTGGGTTATTTATATACTTACCCAATAGACATATTAAAAAAGAATTAAAAGTTCGTGACGGATTTTTAATTGTTTCTTTATTTTGGATTGTGATTTGCTTTTTTTCTGCGCTACCTTTTTTCTTTAGCATACACCCTAATAACGGCCTAACAGACTCATTATTTGAATCTGTTTCCGGGTTTACAACCAGCGGCGCGACAGTCTTTTACCACTTAGATACCCTACCCCATGATATTTTATTTTATCGCCAACAGTTACAGTTTTTAGGTGGTATGGGTATTATTGTACTCGCAGTTGCCATTTTACCAATGCTAGGTATTGGTGGGATGCAGTTATATAAAGCTGAAACACCCGGCCCCATAAAAGACTCAAAGCTAACGCCTAGAATTACCGAAACAGCAAAAACATTATGGTTCATCTATCTTGGGCTTACTCTTGCTTGTCTTTTGAGTTATCACATAGCAGGGATGAACTGGTTTGATGCAATCGGTGAAAGTTTTGCAACGGTTTCAACTGGCGGATTTAGTCTTCATACCAATAGTTTTGCTTATTATCAAAATCCTACCATCGAGCTGGTTGCCTGTGTGTTTATGTTGCTTGGCGCCATTAATTTTTCACTGCATTTTTTAAGCTTTAAAACCAAATCACTTCTCCATTACTGGCAAGATGAAGAATGCCGAGGATTCTTACTACTCATGCTCATATCATGTATGATCGTTGTGCTAGTGTTAAGCAGTCATCATATTTTTTTGGAACATAAACAAAATATCATTGTAAAGTCGATATTCAATGTGATTTCTTTGGCAACAACCACTGGATATACATCAGCATCGTTTGGCCTATGGCCTTCCTTTGTACCACTCTTAATTATGCTACTTGCTATAGTGGGTGGCTCAGCATCTTCAACCAGTGGTGGCATTAAGATGATCCGCTTTATGCTATTTTTTAAAGGTACGCATCGTGAAATTCAAAGTCTGATACATCCAAACGCAATCATTCATATTAAATTTTCTAAACAGGTTCTTCCTAGACAAGTACTGAAATCTATATGGGGATTTATTTCAGCATATATATCTCTTTTCATCGCTTTTGTGCTGCTCCTAATGGCTTTTAATAATGATTTATTAACAAGCTTTAGTGCAGCGGTTGCTTCTCTGTCGAATGCTGGCGCTGGTTTGTCAAAAGTTAGTCAAAACTTTTCAACGCTCAACATTCCAAGTAAATGGACTCTAATGTTTGCCATGCTTTTAGGACGATTGGAAATTTTTTCACTTTTGGTTTTATTTACTCCAAATTTTTGGAAGAAATAACAAAAAAATCAAAAATTACTCTTTTTTATTTTTTTTTAAGCTATTAATTGTCTATATTGACTCATCCTTAATTTATCTGTTTTTTTTATTATCCCTATCGGCTATTTTTTTGTTAGTATAAAACTGTTCAGGGGTTAAATAATGAGCCTGGTCAGGCAGGATAAGCGAAACATGTTATCAATAAAACCTATGCGTTTACTGTCCAAATTATTACCCTAAAACATAAGCTAGAAAAAATAATAACGCTATCAATTTAATGAGGAAGCAATGATGACACACTATGCACCCACTTCGGCATCAAGCATAAATTCATCAACTGACATTGATTCTTTCCTAAAAGACATTAGTGAGCCTCGGGAGCAATTTTCCAAATTATGCTCACTAGCTAATGAAGCATGCGAACAGGCTAATTCAAATACTTTTTTTATTACCAAAGATTATTTATCAAAGCATTTTTCAGATAAAGACCTAGCATTTTTAAACGACTTATCTATTTCATTCATTAATCACTCAATAGATGAGTCCATTATCAATCGTATTTTTAGCTATGATTTTGATGAAGAATGGCTATTGACTGCGTTGTTTAAACATTTTAAGCAGCTGGAAGAGCAAAATGATAAAAGTCTTGCTCAGACTATCAGTACAATTGTTTCTATACTAGATAAGCAAAAAAAATATATCACTCTCAAAGGGCTATTTTTACAACTCCCAGCTCTGTTTACAAATGAAATACCTCTAGAAAAACTTAATATAGAAGACTGGCTAGAGTTATTAGCGGCTCTCAAAAGTCAGCAAATTATTTCAAAAAATGACGAAAACATTACCCTGAAGCAACAAGCTATATTTGAGGCCATTTTAAATAGAAGTGAATCACTAGAAAAGATATTGCAAAGTGAGTATAAATCTTCATTTGTACACTTTTTCTTAGATACTTTTAATCATTACCCAAAACAGGCTGAAATTCTTTTAACTTTACTTGAAAGTAAACAATTAAACTATGATGCACATGCTAAAGAGAAATTAAACGCCGCTCTATTAGCAATATTGAAAACCTATGACGCTAAACAAGCGAGATATCTATCGCTCTTTTACGAAAATAAAGAAAAAAATATTATTAGGTTACTTAATGCTTATCAAGAATATGCCGGCGAACACGACACTTTAGCATTTATGGCAAGTGTACTTGTAGAAGATAAAAGTAATTTTGAGTATTTTAAACCCTTTCTCTTAAAGCAATCTTCAAGCAAAGTCCTAGCATTTTTAAATCTTGAACCTCTACTTACAACCGAGCAACTCGTCCTTTTATTAACTAAAATTGATGAATCTCAATATATATCACTACTTAAAATACTCGAGAATAATACCTTAGACGAGAAAGATACAAGCTACACCACCATCTATGAATTTATTGCTAAAAACTATCAAGACAAAACGCCTGAAGCCATTGCTTCTCTTCTTACTGAAGCGGCTAATCAATTAGATTCAGATAATTTTTCAATTTTTATTGCTGAACTCTTTACACAATTTCATGCATCAACTCAACAAGTAGTCCTTATTAGTGTCCTTATTACTGCGCTAAAAACAGAAGCATTCAAACCTCATAAAGAGCGGCTCTTACCTTACCTAAGAACCAGCTGTATAGAACTGCTAAAAAACCCTAAAAAAAACATATTAGCTAAAGGTTCAGGTTATCTCTTATCTTTTATACCAGGCACATCTTCTGATAATCAAGACGCTGAGTTACTCACGCTCTATTATCAACAAACTCAAACAAAAGAATTCTTAACCCTCTGTTTTCATCTAGAAACCACCAGTGAACGAGAAACACTTGATAAAGCCCTTAAAATCGTTTCACAAACGCCAACATTAGCTATAGGCTTTTTTAGTGATGAGCGATTTAGCAGAGCATCAAGAGTAAAGGTTGTTGAAGGTATCAGTAACGATATTCTTATAGAGCTCATTGATTCGTATCTTGAAGAAGATAGGTATGGTAGTACCGTTGATATATTTCTACTTGAGCTTTGCAAGCGTCTTAGTGAAAAATCAACTGATGAAAAATTGGCAAACCAATGTCGCGATAATTTCTTTAAGGAGAAGCCTATTGCCACAGCCATACTACAGTCACCAGAATGCCTGAAAGAACTAGCTAAAAACAATTTAAGCTCATTTCTATCTAGCGTCCCTATTGCAAATTTATTGCTATCACAAGGCGCTAGTAGCAAAAATTATTTAGAAGTACTTCTAGGATCTTTTTCAGACTCAAATAATGCACAGATAATACATCAACTTTCTCTAAATTTATTGCTATTCTTTCACGACAAGCCAGATGAGCTTATTGCTTTTCTAAATCCAACTGGTCAATCGATCCCTCACATCAAAAAGTTTTCTAAGGCAATCAAGACTGAACTAATGCAGTTATTGGTTCCTGGGGCTGTAAACTTAAGTGAGCGTAAATTAAGTGCTTGTATCCACGAGCACGCAAAAAACAAATCGTTAAAACCTTTTGCATACACCTTAATTGCAAAAGATTTTACAACAACTGAAAACTATCTTCAGGCTGCAAAACAGTTAGAGCTTGTCGACTTTGACTTAGCCTCTCTAGATTTGTCCCAGTGGAATAATACTGTTTTAATTGGCATTCTAAACAACTCATCACCTAACAGCGTTAATTGGGCGCATGTCGCAAATATCATAAAATCAAAGGAACTTCTCGAACGTACCGAGTTCACCCAAAAGCTTATTAATGATTTGCTTTGTTTGAAAACAAAACAAGCCGTCTATAAAACGCAGTTAATCACCTTCATCAAAGAAAATTTATTCACAAAAGAAATCATTGATGGCTTAACCCTAAGTGATGTTCAAATACTTATCGCACATTTAAACCTAACAGATATTATTGATGATCAGTTGGTATTACATAAGATACTAGAGTTTAGGCATAGCAGCCATCCCAAAGAAGAGCTCACTCTTTGTAATAAGATCGCTCAAAATGTCCTTAGAACCCCTCGATCCTATGACAGCTTTAAACTTGCTTTGCAGCACAACTTATTTCGCTCACCAAAAGCACTTGCCATCATTTTAAAGAATCTACAAGTAGAAAGCGTCCTTTCGAAAAAATGCTTACATAAAATCACAAAGCTACTATCTGAGTTCACAGCTCAAGAAAAGAAAGAATTTTTTATCGAAGCAACTTCTGAAACAAATCTTAGTCTTTTAAAAATCCAGGCGATCCAGCCATTCTTTTCTGAACTAAAACTAAATTCTTTATATGATGATACTGACAGTAAAAACAATACTACTGTCGTTACAAACTATTTAAAATGTCTACTAAACCATGAGAATATTTCTGATAGCGATACATTTCTAAAACTAATTCCTCTATGCCAAGATATCTTTGTTAGCTTAACTCATCAATCGCAATCGTGGGCTGCTCGTTTATTTGAAATATCTGAAGTTAAAAACTTTATTATCGAGTTACTAAATCGTTATGAGAATACGCAAGCCTTAAAAGAAACTAGTGCTGAATTTATATTTTCCTTAAATTATATTTTATTAACTCAATTAAAACAAAGCATTGAATCAGGTAGCAACTTATCGCTAACCAATCAATTCTTTAAGCTCTTAAGTTACGTTTTATCTCAAGAATCATTTGCTGAACGACTTTCTGTTGATTCCTTTTGCATTTTATATAGACAATTACCCAAAGCGCAGCAAGTTAATATGGCCCAGGAACTTTTAAAGTATGATCCTATTCCAACTTGGCTATCACCACATATTAAGCTTCTTGCTGCTAATATTTCTGTAAGCGAACTTAATACCTTATTTCAAAACCACTCAGAAACCATGCTCTTTGCTCAGCTACTTTTATTAAAGCAAGAGACTTACGAATATGATAATTCGCATGTGGTTACGAAAGTTTTACAAGAAATTAATCAAACATCAGCGTTTATATCGATACTTGATGAGATATCTCCACAAGTCCTTCCCTATTTCGTGCATGCCTGTATTGACGCTCTGTGTAACGACAATATTCTTGAGTGGCTAAAGGGACTCAATCTACCAAATAAATATTTAATTCAATTTGCGAACTTTGTCGTTGATGAAGATAAAGAGAAGTTTGCCAAAGAGCTTCATGACTCTCGGTCTATTTTTGGTTATTCTGCCTTTGAATATGAGTTACAACAAGCAGTTAAGAGCTCAGAAATATATCAACCTTTATGTAAAGAAAGTCTACTGTACTCAATGCTCGAACAGTGGATGAATACCCCAAATCTTACGTCTGATTTCTCTAGCGATACGCTAAGAGCAATTACTGACTCATTAAATGTGAGTGAAACTCTTTCTGTTATTAAACAACATTTAAACTCACTCGATGAAAATCTTCATGTAACTGAGTTATTTAAACCCTTTGAATATGATCTTTACGACTACGAACTTTATTTAGTCGCCGCTCGTTGGTTTACATATTTACCTATGATTACCGCTAGCAGAATTTCTGCTAAAGAGCATATAAACAATATATGTCAAATGGATAAGGAAGCGCAATCTCAAGTCGATGATACACTAGTAACAGCGCTTTTAGAGATCAAAAAACATATTAAGAAAAAATTTCAACATCACTCTATAAATACAGCATCATCCGATGATAATAGTAATCCATACTATGTTCATTTTACTGCTCTATTAGATCTAGTGAAAAGAGCCATTGATATTGACGTTGAAGATAACGATGCTAACAACTCTATCAAAGCACAGCTTACTCTTCTACACGATGAGCTTATTCCCATTAAGTGTCAGGTTGACCGCTCTCTTAGAGCTATTGAAGATGAAGCCTCACCGAATACTATCTTGCTTATGCAACCAAGTACTCGATTGTTGAACGTTGAAAAAACTAAAAATGGTCCCTTTCCTCGTTGCCTCACGAACCAAAGTGATATCAACATGTGGAAAGAGCAACTTGGTTCTTCCTCTCATGTATCTAACGCTAGATATATTGAGAAAGCTAAAGGCTTACGTGCTATTGTCCAGTCTATTATTAAGACGTATGCAAAAGATCGGAGCATATCTCGAAACCAACAGACAATTATAAAAAAAGCGCTATTATCCAGCCATGAATTGTTCGTGAGTAATCAAGAAATTTCAGATGCCTGTAGTTTACTTTCTCCAGCTGATCTTGATGAGCTATTTAAAGAGTTTCAGTTTGATAATACACAGTTTATTCAATCAATAGACTTACTTGGCGAATTAAAGGAGGTTGATAATGCGCGCACAAGGGAAAGTTATATCGATGAGTTTATTGCCAGCCTGAGTGACTTATCTACTACACAGCTATCAAACATACATCATTTAGCCACATCTGCCAAAGCAATGAACCTAGCAAACCTCATTCATCATGTCGTTGTGTGCAAAAGGGATAAAACCGTTGAACCCTCATTCATTTCTATACCAAAGAGTATGAATGTTCAGGCTGAACAATTTTGGCTAGAGAAGGATATTGAACGCACAATTTCACAAACGCAAAGCCGAATTAGGCGTTATAAAAAAATCTATGAGGCGACACTATCGTACTCAAAAAGAAACGCCAATCAAAGCTATGCTATTTTAACCAGACTTAGTAGCTACGATCATGATATTTTAGATGGTGAGCATGTCGCTAAGCTTTTAAATAGTTATATACCACCTCTTATAGATGAAAGTCTTAACTTTGAGGCAATGGAAATTGCCTTATATAATTTATTTAACAGTTGTGACTACATTAAACAGTCAATCATTATAAAAAATCTTAAACCCGAATTAATTAATCGAATTTTAAACTCATGCCTTTTTGGTTTATCCTCACCAGATAAGGAGAGAGTCCGACGCTCAGAGTACCTTATTGATATTTTTATCGCATATTGTCAACGTGCTGACGTTAACAATAGTGAACTACGCCTATTAATCAAGAAAAATCTAGATAGAGCAAATTTCGAAAAGTATGCTGATAAGCTTGGTATACTCACAGATGAGCTTACAAAGCCTTCATCTGAAGATAGTATTTCACAGCAGTCTCCAGAGTCGGCAACATTTGACGGGATTTGGATTCAACGCATTATTACTAATCCTACACTAGTGGCCAAACTAACCTCTCATGAATTGCATGAATTAATTGAGCGCTATAGACTACTTTCTAAGTTTCTTAAACGGGATGAATATGAACACTGGGAGCAGTTTTCACCTCAAAAAATAAAAGAAATTAAAATAGAGCAAGAAAAACATCGAGATAGACTAAAAAGCGATGCCAAAAAACTTTCAAAAAGTGGCAAAAAAGCTCTAGAAGATGATATTAATCAATGTGAGCAACGTATTGAACGCATTGAAGACAAAAAAAGGCGACTATTAAATTTCAAGGCTAATGATGCTATACGAGAGTTAACGAGACAACTGCAGCGAAATATACTCAGTCACCGAGCTGTCTCTGAGCGGACAGCTGCTACAGCGACACTGCAAGGATATTTTAGCTCTCAATTAGCAAACTATAAGTCAGATATTCTATCTAGGGCAATGAATAGTGTATATCACATGGTTTTGGGGGAGAAAGGAGATTTACAAAGACCACTAAAAAGAGAAGCTTCTATTTTAACAAGGCTTATTGATAAATATTTATATCACGATAACTTTGTAACCTCTGAGTTAAAATCTGTTAACTATATCTTAAGCGTCGGCTCAATATTATATAACGAACAAGGTGAGCCTGTATGTCGTTTAGATGAGCGATTAACTTTGGTTAAGCTAAATGCACAAGAGGCTTGCGATGAAGATAGCATCAGTATTTCAACTAAAGAAGTCCCTCCACATACTTTATTATTTAGTAGTGATAAAACATTAGTCGGCTCTGTATCCAATGAAGGAACGTTAAATCCAAATAGCGTTTTTATGTCACAAACCAGTGTCGACTTTATTTTATATACACCACTTAATGAACTTGAGTCACTAACCCACCTTGCTCCTTTTTTATTTGACGACCTCATCAAGCAGGGTGCGCTTCCATATATATATCAAGCAATCTATATTGATAATAAAGCTTTGGAAGATAAAAAAGAATGGATAGTCCATTCTTTACAAGATGCTCTTTGCCGTCTCTCTAATTATCAATTAAGCGATAAGGACGCTACTGCTCTTGCCAAGTATCATAAAGATTTCTTCACCCTGATAGACTCATTTGCAAAAAATAAAAAGACAAAAAATGCACTAAGCTTAATCACTGCTTGGTTAAAAGACTCAAGCTTAGTAGAGCGCTTATTCAATACACCTAAGCTTTGCACTCGATTATTTGATCTTTTTGCAAAGCTAAATATTACAAATGATGAGCTATTAGTATTACAAGGCATTCAATATACCCACCAAGATGCTGGCAAAGTGACACAGCTAATCGAAATATATAGAACTTGTGTTTTAAAACATAACAGCGATACTAACTGCTATACCAATATCCTCAGTCAGAAAAGACAACAAAACAGAGATGAAATCCAACATGTTAATGTAACGTATCTAACACCAGAAATGCTCAATCGCTTTACAAAAGAGCGAGCAATTGCAACATTAATCTCACCTCAATCTTATCAAAACATAACATCAGAGCAGTTTAACGTACTTTTTAATAGGCTTAATAAGCTTGAGCAAAAGTTACTTTATCAGTATCTATTAACCTATAATGTCAATGAGCTTTATCAAGATAGGCTTCTCACTCGCCTAATATCACAAAACTTTACGCTACTCTTTGATACGTTAAATGAACTAACTTCTGGAAAAAATACCATTGAGAAAATGTGCTTTTCTTCAAATTTGATTATTCAGGCGCTACATCAAAATTTACAGCAAAGTACTAATGACACATCTTCAATACCTCTTAGATCTTTATTTAAGCCAGAAGTTCAACCGCTTATCAAAGGAATATCTATCCAGTCCTTTCTCTTTGCGGCAACTATTTATATTAATGGATATAACAACTCCGTTGAGTTAAAAGACTTACTTTATATATTTATTCATGAGCGGCTCAATCAAGTAATTGATTCAGCTCTACTAAGTGACGAGGATTTAAAAACCATCATCCTGCTGCTTGAACATGAATCATTTCAAAACGACATACCTGAATGTTTTATTGCTAAGAACTTATATAATCAAGTCATTGAACTTGCAGCAGGTAAGTCTTTAAGTGCTATTTTCTATCGTAAAGATGGATCGTTGAATGCTGATTTTATGGCTAGAACGCTTAAGCGCAGTCTTCTTGAAGATGCATATGACAATTTATCAGCTGGACAGCAAAGTAATTCATGGACACACATTAAAAAAGTAATGAAGTCTGGCGGCACCATCATTCAACGATTACCTTTAGTTGGCCAGCAACGAGTAAATAGCTGGGCTGATTTTCAAAAAGCCTCTCTCGATGAAATAAGAAAAGTGCAAAGTGACATTAAAGCAATTGATCTATACTTACTTAACTTCATAAACTCAGATGATAGTACAAATAAGCTACTTGCAAAGCTATTAAATGATTATCTTCTTACGTTCTATGTGAGCACTCAGGGGAGCAATGCATTTATACCTGATAAAGAGAAACTAAGGCTGCTACACTCAACGATTTCTTTACTTAAAAATGATAATGTTTCCTCAAATACAAAACAAACCATTTTCGAAGCTATTAATAATCACCCACGCTTAAGAGACTCAGAAATGTTAAAAAGTATTTCTGAATATAATTTCTTGGGACTGATAAAGCAGCACGGCGAGCGTCAAGAGTATCAAGAAGTTATCAATATAGAGCAGCAACTTAGTAGTGATGATACAAGCAAACAAAATATCGCCAGAAAAGCAGCTAAAGAAGCTAGAGTTGAACTAAGTATTGCGCAAATGAAAAGGCATTTCTATACTCCTATAGTTGTTTGGCTTAAACGAACATTTAACTATGGTTTTAACTTATTTAGTTTTTCTCCTAGAAAACCCATCTATGTAAAAAAAGCTAGTGTAGGCCAACCACCTGAAGTAACTCAATCGCCATTGAATGCTTCCTATACATTTTTAAAACCACTAGCAACTCCATCTAATTACAGCTCGTTAACTCAGTCTCTTTCAAGCTTTTTATCGAATGTTTCCAAACAACAGATGGTATGTGTTGAAGATGCTACTGATTTACTCAACACAATAGAAGATTTCTGTTTCTCATACCAATCAACCATTGATGAAGAGAGAGCCTATCGTGAAAACCTCAATAAATTTTATTGTTATGTCTTTAAGCACAAACACGAATTTAAAGAGCATTTGAATTTGTTATCTAAGCATAAAGATTTCGCGACAACAAACCGAAAGCGGCTGCTCACCCTCATAAGCTATTCTGAAAACAGGACATCAGCAGCTAATATTCGTGCTCTGCTAAATGAGGAGCTTGACATGCAACGCACGATGATAGGAAATAGTGATCTCAATCGAACATCCTTGCATGCCTTCTGTGAACATGCAGGGCTTATTGATACAACACTAAATGAGGTTAACCCTATTATGAATGTGGGAAGAAGTATTGCTGTTACGGCTTAAATTAGCTTAGGAAAAATATTATGAATATTGGTGACTGGCTTTCCAGCGCCTATGCATCCAGTGCCACTGCTCTGGATGCTCCATAATTAACTGCTCTAGTACTCGATTGTATTGCTCTGTGTTAATTCTAATTTCTTCTTTATAGCTATCTGAGTGTAACCGTTCAATTTCTCGACTAAACTTAAGTACATGTGTGCCATCATTATTTCGATACGTTGTTACAGCTAAAAGTGGTGCTTTTGTATGTCCATGCAGAATGGCTAGACTTCGATAGGTACCTGCTTGCTTCTTAAAAAATGGCACTAGGACCCCTTCTTTTGATCCTTTTTCACGTGTATTGACATGTTGATCCATCACAAATACAAGTGCTGATTTTTTTTCCAAAGCTTCATAGGCTTTATCAAGACGATTTTTACCGGCTATGACTTGTAGTCCTGCTTGATAAAAACGACGAAATAATAAATTCTCTATCCACTTCACTCGTATATTTTTTCTTAAAAAGTAGAATCTTCCTTTTAATAGCTCAAACTGTTTGATCCCAGCAACAGGCACAACTTCCCAATTTCCAAGGTGTCCAGTTAACAACAAAAGTCCTTTATCTTTTTCTAAAGCCTTAGTCACATGTTCGACGCCTTCTATACGGACAATAGACTTTAAGTTATTTTCAGATTTCAACTTAAAGCTAAACAACTCTTTCAAAGTTGTTGCAATATGTGAGTAATAGGCTTTGGCTAGAATCACTATTTGATTTTGATTAAGTGTATCACCAAAGGCAATGTGCATATTGTCAATGATGGTTCTTTTTCTAAATGGTAAACAGTAATAAAAAAACTTACCCCAAAATGTTGGTTTAAGTGAGAGAACATATTGAGGTAGTGATAAGTGGTTATCTCTAGTCATTAGATTTAACAAGTAAACAAGTATTCATACCACCAAAGCCTCTAGAAATGATCAGTCCCAAAGGAGAATGAATATCTTGATGCTGATTACTGATAGACAACCCTTTTGCTGATTTAGATAAATGAGTTAATGTCGCAATACCTGGAGCTATGCCTTCTTTTAACGCATAGGTGGTTAAAACAGTGTCCAATAAACTTGAGGCCGCGAGCGTATGTCCCATAGCCCATTTAAATCCAGTAATAGGTGTTCTGGGAAATAGTGTTTGAAACAAGTGGCATTCTGTATCATCTGAGCGAGGATTTGCATTGGCATGCCCGGTGACAAGCCCAATATCATCAACCTGACATTGTGCCTTATTTAAAGTCTCCACAACCATTTTCTCTAGTTGTCTACCTTCTTCATCAATAGAAAAAATACCTTTAGCATCAGCAGAAGAGCCATAAGCCAATAGCTCACCATAAGTCTTAGCCGCTCTCTTTGACACACTGTTTTCTGATTCTAATATCAACGCGCAAGCGCCTTCTGCTAAAACTGTGCCATTGTGCTCGCTATCAAATGGTTTTATACCACTATCACTTAAAACACCTAGTTGGCCATAATAAGAAAGGGCTTGTGGTTCGTAACCATGATCGTAGGCAACCACCACTGCTCTATCAGCCTGACCACTTTTAATTGCTGAATAAGCCTCAATGACTGCTTGCATACCACTATTAACATGATTTGTTACATTTTGATTGGGCCCTTTGAACCCATATTGAATACCTGTATAAGCAAGGACATTATTAGGTAAAATTTTTAAAATCCACATTGGATGTATTTGACTAAATAAGTTATCAGCAAAAGCGTGCATATCACCCTTAGCAAGCTCAGTCAGTCCCACGAAGTCATATTGCTCATTATATTTATTACCTGGAGATCCAACATATACACCTGTTCTATCATTAAATGTATTTGTATCACTCAACGTTTCTCTAAATTCAAGTAGGCCACTATCTTCTATAGCTTGTGAAGCAGCATTGAGTCCGAGTATATCTTTACGACTAATAAGCTTAAGGATTTTTTTATCTTTCACGAGCGAGCGAGGATTAAAAGGCTTTACCTCTCCACCTAATGCCCAAGGTGAACCTTCATATTGCTCACCTTCTAAGCGCTGCCATGAAGTCTTACCATCTAGGATGCTACTCCAAGTGGCATCAATTGTTTGTCCAGATGCAGTCAGTGCACTTAAACCAGTAATATATACTTTTGCCATGCTCACAAGTCCCCTGCATTTTTTAATAAGACGCAACTATTAGAGCCACCAAAACCAAATGAGTTACTTAATGCAACATCAATAGGCATTTCTCTCAAGCCCTCTTTGATATAGTCTAAGTCACACTCAGGATCTGAGGTCACTAAATTGGCTGTCATGGGTGCTACTTGATGATATATAGATAGTGCGGAGATAGAAGCCTCTAGCGCCCCTGCGGCAGCAATAAGATGTCCTGTCATGCTCTTAGTTGAACTCACGGGTATATTAGGCGCTCTATTCTTAAAAACATGTTTAATCGCATTGGTTTCAGAAAGATCATTCATCTTTGTTGAAGTACCATGTGCATTGATATAATCGACATCATTTTTATCAATACCAGCACTGTTTAATGCCCCTTCTATGGCTTGTATCGCTCCGTCACCAGAAGGATGCGAATCAGTAATACGATAGCTACTAAGCGAATTGCCTTCGCCAGCTAGCAACGCATAAATCTTAGCACCCCGCCTCTTAGCATCTTGGGCATCTTCTAAGACTAAGAAAGCAGCACCTTCACCTAGAACAAATCCTGATCTGGTTTTTTCAAATGGTCTGCTCGCCCGATGAGGTACTTCATTATCAGCCGAGAGCGCACCTAGGAGACAAAATCCTGATAAACCAATTTGATTGATCATTGAGTCAAAGCCACCTACTAAAATTTTATCAGCATCGCCTCGCTGTATTACGTGCATGGCTAAACCTAGTGCTTGTCCACCTGACGCACAAGCTGTGTGTACTGAAGTAGAGTATCCTCGAATATTAAACAATTGTGTGATATTTGCTAATCCACTATTCGATGTTGCTTTAGCAAAATCTGAGAGCTGGCAAAAAGTACTTGTGTTTTGATGATACCGCTGCCAATCTATCTGCCCATTACTGGAAAACTGTGCTGTAAACCGTTCAAAATACTCATGCTCAGTTGTCATCATTCCCGTAGATCCACAAACACAACCCCAGCGCGATGCATCTGCGTCACTGGGTTTAATGCCAGCATCATCAAATGCTTCATAAGCAGCCGTTAGTGCAAAATTTGTTGATTTATTGGTAAACTTCGTCAGCTTTTTCGGAACTCGGCTGTCTAAGGTAAAATCTTTTACCTCAGCTGCTATCCTAGTAGGGAAATGACTTGCATCGAACGATTGAATCTGTTCAATACCGCTTTTACCCGCAAGTAAACCCTTCCATGTAGCCTCTTTT
>JAUICE010000102.1 GCA_030428185.1 Gammaproteobacteria bacterium | reverse complement strand
CTTTTGCCATGGTGTATTTCCTTTTTGGTTAATTAATGACAGTTAACTAAGCCAATTAGGATACACCACCTAAATCAAATATTCAGCTCCATACACAACTTTCGATCATACCTCTCAAGCGTTTCGTTCGATTATTACGTTGCGTAAGAAATATGAAGAGAAAATCCATTTACTTGGTAAAAAATCAAAAGCAGGTTTGGAATTTTTAAATTATTTATATCGTTGCCCCATGGTCGACAGTCAGATCGTTGCTGATGCGCTTTCTATAGACCGATCAACTGCGAGTAGATTAATTGAAGATTTTGTTCGGCTTGGTATATTGCATGAATTAACCGGTAATAAACGCAATTGTGTTTTTGGGTTTAGTGAGTATGTTGATTTGTTTGCATAGTTGACGTATACATCCAATGCAAAACTATATTGATGACGGCGCTTACTCAACGCTTCTGTTCATAAACAATAGTAAAATTCCTGCTGGGCCACTAAACGCACTTGCTAATAAAATGCCTAGTTTAGCATTACTTAAAAGGTTATGGGTAAATGATAAATCAGCGATGAATAACGCCATCGTAAATCCAATTCCAGCAAGTAAACTCCCTCCAGCTAATAAGAGCCAACTCAGATCTGTAGGTTTTGTTGCAATGCGCGTGCGAATGGCTAGCCAGCTGAAAGAAAAAACACCAATAGGTTTGCCAAGCACGAATCCTAAAAATATGGCTATTGTGATACGGCTACTAAACTCTGTTGCAGTAATCATTACTCCAGCGTTAGCAAGGGCAAATATTGGAAGTATTATGTAACTGACCCATGGGTGTAATATAATTTCTAACCTTTCAATAGGAGAAAGTACCTCGCGTGCTGCGGCCTGGGCTGTTAATAATGCTTTGCGATCTTTTGTATCTCCACTCCAGTGATCTCCAGGAGCAAAGGAAACAACGTGATCAAAAATGGTGTGCAACAATGAGTCACTAACCCATTTTTTAGTAGGAGTCATAAGCCCAAGAATAACCCCGGCAATTGTAGCGTGGATACCAGCCGCATCTATCATGAACCAGATTAAAATGCCGATAAAAAAATAAGCAGCTAAATTGCGAATACCCAGGCTCCCCATTATTCTTGCAGCAAAGAACCCTACTACAGAAAAGCCAAGATACATCCAATTAATTCCGTGTGTATAACCAATACCAATAACCAAGATGGCACCAATATCATCAACAACGGCTAGTGATAGCATAAATATACGTAAACTTTTAGGTATCCTTTTGCCAAGGAGCGCTAAGCATCCCATAGCGAAGGCTGTATCTGTTGCCATTACAGTTCCCCAGCCATGTTGTCCTGGGTGACCTGACATAAAGATCCAGTAATAAAATAAGGCTGGTACAAGCATACCACCCAAGGCTGCAATAAGAGATAATGCCGCCATTTTCGGTTTACGTAATTCACCAAGGACTAATTCTCTCTTAAGCTCAAGTGAAATTAGGAAAAAAAATAATGTCATTGCGCCATCATTGATTAGATCACGTAGTGTACGAGTGAAGTCAATAACCCCTACATGGATGCTTAGAGGTATTTCCCAGAATGATAAAAACTGAGGGGCCCAGGGTGAATTGGAAAGAACTAACGCTATAATTGTAAAAAAAAGGAGAATTACTGCGCTTCCAGCCTCAATGCGGAAAAATCGCTGTAATGGCTGAGTTAGAAAATCGATATGTTCTTTTGGAAGCTTAGGAGGAGGTATTAATGGCATAAAAACTCTCTAGTTGCGTATATTATTATAGGGGTCCTGTGGATTTTCTCAAGAACAGTTACATATGGTTGGCTGCTTTAGATCAAAATCACAAGTAAATTTTATTTTCTGACAGTGACATGATCCAGTATATTTCACGGCATTGCTTCTAATCTTCCTGCAATTTTACGGACACTCGACTCTTTATTTTACGCAGCTAATTCAACCTCAGATGGTGCCTTGTAGTCAATAGCTGAATGCATTCTTGTTAAATTATAATACCCCTCGATGTATGGAAAAAGATTTCAGCAATGGCATCATATCAGCAATAGCCTTACGCTGTCACATCAAGTTAGAACTATTCCACTGAAGATTGTTAACACCAAGCGATTTTGTCGCATCTTAATTACCAAGGGAAATTGACGGATCTAAATGTTCAGTGTTTCTTAGATATTTTTTGAATATCCGAGGAGCAAAAAAGGATGATCATGATTGACTCAAAAGCCCAACTTACTATTGATGTCATTGCCAAAGTTGCTGAAAATAAAATCACCGCTGTTAATGCAGCAAAGCTCCTTAATAAGTCAAAAAGAACCATTGAGCGCTATCTTCAGCTATACCATAAAAATGGTGTTCAGTTTGTTGTTCATAAAAATACTGGCAAGACTCCTGCTAATAAAATCCCTGACTCAATCAAGCAACAAGTCCAATTGTTAATCAAAGAGAAATATTTTGATGTAAATTTACAGCACTTAGCTGATCTGCTTATAGCCAATGAAGATATCGCTGTTAAACGAGAAACACTAAGATCTTGGGCACATGATATTCATCATGTAAAACGCGCTAAACGCAGGCGAGCCAAAGCACGGAAAAGACGTGATCGCATGATCTCTCCTAGTCTATTATTACAAATGGATAGTAGTCCACACCGCTGGTTTGGGCATGAAAAGTCGTGTTTAATTGCAATGATTGATGATGCAACGAGTGAAATTTATGCTGAATTTTTTAATTCTGAAACGACTGCTGGCTGCTTAAAAGTGATGCGTGACTACATTGATAATAAAGGCTTGTTTAAAGCACTTTATGTAGATAGAGCTGGTATATTCGGTGGGCCTAAACGATGCAACTTCTCGCAAATGCAGCGTGCTTGTGAGGAGCTTGGGTGCAAATCATCTTCGCCAACTCGCCTCAAGGTAAGGGTCGCATTGAACGTGCATTTGATACGCTACAGGATCGACTGGTTCCAGAGCTCCGTATGCGAAATATTACTAGCCTCAAGGCAGCGAATGAATTTCTGAAAAAAACCTTTATTCCTAAGGTTTGGCAAAATAAATTTGTTGTAGCGCCTGAAGTAGCCATGAATGAATTTACCCCAATTCCAAACCACTTAAAACTGGATACTATATGCATCATCAAAGAATACCGTAAAATTCGTAATGACCACACATTCAGCTATGGTAATAAATTTTATTTGATTCAATCGCCACTAAAGTATTCTATTGCCAAGCAATAAATTGAAATCCATAAAAGCAATAACGATAATACTTTTACAGCTTATTTTGCTGGTAACAAATTAGACTTCTGTGAGGTCGTTGAACCGACCAAACCTTCTATGCACGACTTAGAAGTTCAGAAAAAAATAGATGCTATTGAGCTCGCTGATAAATTGAATAATGTTGCAGAGGCAGCCAGAATGAGTGGCTGCTCTAGAGAAACCATCTATAGAAATCGACGACTACTTAAAGAAAAGGGACTTCAGGCTCTCAAAAGAACATTTAATCCCTATAAATACCATAAAAATAGGACGGATGAAAATATTGAGAAAGCAGTTATCACATTTTCTCTTGAAAACCCACATCTGGGCCAGAGCCTGTAAATAATTCTGTGTAACTGCTCGTTTAAACATAAGGCGCTAACTGCTCCTCAAACTCAATCATAAAGTGATTTATCGCAGGTTTCCAGTTTTGAATTGACATAGTCCACTTTTTTGA
>JAUICE010000029.1 GCA_030428185.1 Gammaproteobacteria bacterium | reverse complement strand
AACGTTATAAAAAATTTAAATAAGCCTTTATAGTTAGCTTGTAGGTTGAGCGCAGTCAAATGATTAAGGTTTGGATTTTTTTAATTGAGGAATGGCTATTCCATTCCGATTGAGAAAAATACCAAAGATTGGTGATTTGACAAAGCTCAAAAACATGCATTATGAAAGGACAGGGGTATAGATGTAGTTAACCGTGATATCAAATATGATTTCTCAGCATTAGTTCTCGTGGATAGGGATTTAAATAGTATTGTTTAGCCAGATACTCATTTGGATAATTTTTTAGGTGATGCTTAATCAGAGTGATTGGCACAATAAGCGGCAAACGCTCTAGACGATATTCATTAATGGCATCAAGTAGTTCTTCTTTGTCGCTGGCTGTTAGCATTTTCTTAAAATATCCCATACAGTGCATGAGTACATTTGCATGTTTTTTGGTGGTTGCAATTTTTTGCATGCCTATCATTAATGTTCGCTCATACTCAGTAACAAACTGATCTAGAGGCGTGTCTTTTAAATTTGCGATTTTTGCACCTAAACTTGCGTAAGTTTTTTCATCATGCGCTCTTAGAGATAGCTTGTGTTGAGTATGAAAGGCAACCAACTTCTCTTTAGATAAACTATTGTTTTTAAGTTTCTGAAGTCTATAGTATAAAAAAACTCGTTCAATGAAGTTTTCACGAAGCTTAGCGTCATTTAAGCGACCTTCTTCTTCAATAGGTAGGTTTGGATAAGTTAACTCTAAACAACTGGCGAACAGTCCCTGGCCTTTCTTTGGTGCGCCTTTATCTTGGTATATTTTAACTGATTTCCAGCCACAACTAGGAGATTTACTCTTTAAAATAAAACCACTGATGTGTTTTATATCACTCATCACATGTTGACTATAGTTTTTTAATGCTAGTGTGTGCTCAATTTCTGGTCGTTTGATTTCGATGAGTCTAGGTGCTTCTGGATTATCGATAAGGCGCATGGCGGGTCGTGGTGTACCCAGTCCCGCACCCATTTCAGGGCAAAGTGAAATAAATTCAAAATAGTTACTTAATTGGTGACAGATAAAATTGTCTTTTTTATGCCCTTTATCAAAACGTACTTCCTCGCCGATTAGACAGCTACTCACACCTAAATATATAGTCATATTCTTAGAAAGATAATGATATTTTCTCCTTATACGTTATCATAAAACGAGTTGATCCTCATATTGTTTTAAAACTATTAGTTTATGAAAGAGCGCTTATTATTTGTCTACCAACTATTACGTATGAAGCATTGGAGCAAACAGGCATTTGTTTTTCTGGGTTTTATTTTTTATCCCACTTGGGGAGATACTCTATACAAAGTGTTTTATGCAGCGATAATATTTTGTATTGCTGCAAGCTCTGTCTACATATTTAATGATATTAAAGATATAGACTTAGATAAACAACATGCTCTGAAACGTTATAGACCTATTGCCAAGGGTGATATTTCAATTAGTGAAGCTTATATCCTGTTATACCTACTGAGCGCGGCAAGCTTAGTTTTAGCAGCGTTTATCTCAGCTAAAGCGGTATTGATCATTGCTGCTTATTTTGTTGTGAATATATTTTATAGTAATGGGTTAAAGCATATTCCTTATATTGATGTGTTGTGTTTAAGCCAGGGATTTTTATTGCGGATTTTAATGGGTACTTGGGCGGTTGGCATTCCTCCTTCATCCTATATTCTTATATGTGGAACGGCATTAAGTCTTTTTTTAGCAATCAGTAAGCGCAAGTTAGAATGGAATAAAAGTGAAAGTGAGAAAGGATCATCGCGTCCTGTATTACAATTTTATACACAAACGATATTAAATCGATTATTAGGTTTGTCTGCGGTTGTTTTTTTAGGCTCATATCTATCCTATGCAGTCACCAATAGTTATTTTAGGGCACCTTATCATCCCTTAGTATTGACCATCCCGTTTGTGCTCATCGGATTTATCAGGTATATCAGATTAATGAATGTATACAACACAAAGGATTGTCCTTTAAGTTTATTTTTACATGATAAACTTTCTGTGATTAATTTATTATGTATGCTGTTTATGTGTATCAAGATACTTCATCTATGACACGATTACGAGGAATATCCTTTGCACTATTAATAGTCACTATCACCTATGCTGTCATTGCAATATATACTTTATTTCCCTTTACAATCGATGATGCTTTTATCAGTTTAAGATATGCCAAACATTTAAGCCTTGGGCATGGCCTTATTTGGAATCTTGGTGGTGAGAGAGTAGAGGGATATAGCAACTTTTTATGGGTGCTTATTGAAGCGTTTTTATTTAAGCTTAATATGCCGACACTATTCATAGTGAAAATTTTAGGTGTAGTATGTCTGATATTAAGCGGTTATTTCCTTTATAAACTGAGTCGATTATTTCTTTCGGTTTATCTATCATTGATTTGCGCTTGTTTGTTGTTGCTTCATCGTGGTGAGATTTTATGGTCTGTCAGTGGCCTTGAAACACTTTTTTTTCAAGCCTTATTGTTGCTTACTGTATTGATACTGTTCATAGCACGCAAACAAAAGAAAAATAGATATTTTTTAATAGTCGCTTTACTTTCCTTTGCTTTGTCTATAACGAGAATTGAGGGAGTAGGTATAACAGCTTTGTTTCTATTGTTGCTTTTTATTGAGGATGTAAGAGATACAAAGTGTTTTGTTGAGCGCGGATTTTTGACTTATCTAATGACTTACTCAGTACTCATTATTCCAGTATTTTTTTTTCGTTATCATTATTACGGTCACCTGTTTCCAAATCCAGTTTACTGTAAAGCATTATTTTCATCATTACCTGGATATGAGTCTTATTTATATCTCAAACTCATTGCACCAATATTGGTATTCAATATTTATTTATTATTTTGTCACTATGACAGACGAATTTGGTATTTGTTACTGCCCAGCATTTTATTTTTATTAGGCTTTCTTCATGCTGATGTAGTTGTTGCTTTTGATAATCGATACTTTCTACCGACTTTTGCATTATTATTACCACTACTTGTCCTGTCTTTGAAAGAAATTGCTACTGTCCTTTCAATCAGAGATAGTGAAAGTGTCGTGGCTATTACCGCACTTCTACTTTGTTTTCTTTCGTTTCCAAAATCAACTATTAAACAAATGCAGCAGTTTGCGCTGACAAACCAGTCTGCACATCAATTTAGGATCGATATAGTTCATTGGATTCATCATAATATTTCGAAAAATTATGCGATTGCATTGGGTGATTGTGGATTAATTCCTTATTTTAGTGAGCGAACTTTTATTGATACCTATTGTCTAAATTCTAAAGAGATGACGTTACCGCCGATTTCATTATCATATAAAAAATATGTCGACTGGGTATTAAATATAAAAAAACCAGAAATCATTATTTTATTGGCATTGGTCCATCAAAATACGGCTTATCATCCACCTTTTGATATTGAACTCATCAGTAGAGCAGCCTTTCATCAAGGTTATCAACACATAAAAAGCTTTCGACTCGGAAATAATAAAGCAGGATATTTATATGATGTTTTTCAGAGTAATTTGAAAAAAGATAACTTAAGACACAAATGAAACTATAGACTTTTGACTTAATAAAACACCAAATTCTAAAAAGTAATCAATCACTAAGATCATACAATACAAAAGGATAAGAGTATAGAATAGGTGTACTAAATGCTCAAAAAAAGTTATTATCGTTTCCTTTTATTATTGACGTATATCTATATCAATGTTAGCTATCAATAAGCTTTCCATGGCCTACGGGAAAAAACTCCTGTTTTACGATGTCAGCTTAAATTTGTTGCCACAAAAATGCTATGCATTAGTTGGCGCAAATGGTGTAGGAAAATCAACGTTTTTTAAATTATTGAATGGCACAGAAGAGCCCACAAGTGGTGATGTATCAATACCCAAAGGTGCAAGCCTTGGCTGGCTCAAGCAAGATCAGTTTCGTTATGAGAATGATGCGATTAAAGATGTTGTTTTGCAAGGCGATACTCGCTTGTGGCATTTACTTTCAAAAAAGTCATTACTGCTAAATACGGACGAGTGGACTGAGAAAAAAGCCCATCAGTTATCCCTTATTGAAGATGAAATTGCTCATATAGATGGATATAGTGCAGATGCGCGCGCTGAAAAAATATTAATAGGTTTAGGTATTGAGGAACGATTTCACGAACAGCCTTTAAATCGGTTATCAGGAGGCTATAAGTTACGTGTTTTATTAGCACAAACACTTTTTCAAAATCCAAGCGTTTTGTTATTAGATGAGCCTACCAATCACTTAGATATTTTGTCGATACAATGGCTAGAGCGGTTTTTGAAAAATGATTTTAAGGGATTGGTTGTATTTATTTCTCATGATCTTTCATTTATCGATAGTTTAGCGGACAAAATTTTAGATATTGATTATGGAGAAATACGCGAGTATGGCGCTGGTTACAAAAATTTTCTAGCAAACAAAGCGCTAATTATGGAGCAAAAATTAGCCGAAAAGCGAAGCTTAGAAAGCAAAATTTCCCATATGCAGCAGTTTGTAGATAAATTTAGAGCTAAAGCATCCAAAGCACGACAAGCACAATCAAAGTTAAAACAGATTGAAAAGATTTCACTACCAGATATCGCTCATTCTTCTAGGGTGGCTCCTAACTTTTCATTTATACAAAAACGTCCCTCAGGTAAAGAGGTACTTGATGTTAAAGAGCTTTGTAAGGCCTATGGTGAAAAATCTTTAATTGAGTTTTTGGATTTAAAAGTAAATAGAGGTGAGAAATTAGCCATTATGGGGGCTAATGGGATCGGTAAATCCACACTCATAAAAATGCTCATGGGTATTGTCACTCCCGATATAGGAGAAATTAGTTGGGGATATGAAGCCCATATTAGCTATTTTTCACAAGATCACCATGAGGCAATTAATCAATCACAAACAGTTTTAGAGTGGCTTAGAGATAAGACTTCTGCTTGTGATGATAAGGCACTGAGAAAAGCATTGGCACGAATGTTATTTGTAAAAGATGATGTTGAAAAAGATGTTTTAACCTTAAGTGGTGGTGAGTGCGCGCGCTTGCTACTTGCAAAAATCATATTAGAGCAAGCGAATACCTTAGTGTTGGATGAGCCTACAAATCATATGGATTTAGAAACTATCGAGGCTTTGGCGAAATCCTTAACTGAGTTTATTGGTACTTTAATTTTTGTGAGTCATGACAGATTTTTTGTCAGAGAAATTGCAAATCGTATTTTATATATTAAAAGTGATCACCAGGTTATTGACTTTAAGGGCAGCTACGCCGATTTTATGTCGAAATATAAAGAGAGTTTACATTGCACCACTCACTAACATATAGACACACTCTTTAGCACGCTAGGCATTGCATCTTCAATGAGCTGTTTTATCTTCAGTGAGTTTTGAAAACTCGCAGTATCTATGATAACCACCATGCCTTCTTTCAAGGTTGGCACTAATGCTTGCTCAATATGGGCTTCGAATAGCAAGCTTTACACCTCTGAAAATCAGTTTAACCCATTGTTTCCTAAAAAAAACAGCAGATTTTTGAACTATTTTGCTATTAAACCGGCTATTTAAAAATTAAATTTAATAAAATTAGCCTATAATTTAAACATAATGATTATATATTGCAAGGTAAGCCAAGCTATGTCTGGTAATAATTACAAAGAAACGCTTCAATGGGTAGAAGCACAGCAATATTTCAAAGCACACCCTAATGAACTTTTATATCCAAAACCAAGCGAAAAAGATCCTGAGGCTCAATTTATCTCTATCGACAGCAAGCTTTATCGCATCGGGGAAATGATTGATGGCACTTCTGATATACCCGGAGCCAATCAAAACCCAGGCGTAAAAAATAATATTTTTAATGTTTACGACACCAATGATAATCGATTTATTTTAAAAGAGGAACATCCAAACAGCATAGGTTTGCGTCACCTATTTTATGCTAAGCACGCATCTAAAGTCCCTAAGATTACAAAAGCAGAAAGAGCAAGGGGCATTCTACTTGCTAAAAGTGAGGGGGCTAATCTAACGATAACGAGAGAAAATAAACGCGTAAAGAGTGCCACAAGCTTAGATAAAGACCCTCGCGAATTCACAGCGCAATACAGCCTAATGCCATATTTAGGCACATCAATTAAAAACTGTATTCAACAAAATAAACTCTCTAAACAAGAGCGTCTCGATGCAGCTTTTAGGCTTTGCTATCAGCTGCATACTTTCCATAAGCAATTTCAAGCTGCACATGGTGATATCAATCTTTCTAATGTTTGTCATAATGAGGGACAAATTTCTCTCATTGATTTTGAAAAAATGGATTTTGAGCCCACAAAAAAGGAGCTGCAAGAATCTTCACCCGGCTATTTTCCATATGATAGTGAGTGTAACGGTTATGATCTTGATACATTTGCTCTAATGCGCTGTCTAAGCTTTCCAGCTCATTACGTATCAAGAGGTAATAATACGAAGGATAGCGCTTTACAACGTGATGGTGAAAAGACTGCCTTTGTGTCACTACTACCAGATGATATTAGACATAAAAACCATATCAAGAGGCTATTAAATACAGAGCCAATAGAGGGGCATGCTCCTATCCCATCAGCAACTATCACCCCGCTTTATTTAAGTGCCTGCATGGCGATAATCAGCTTGAAACTCGATGATGAGCAAGAAAAACATTGGATTAATAGGGTAGAAAACAACCCCTTAGAGCAAGAACTTATCTGTGAACTTAAAGCAAATGCAAATAATGAAGCCTTAAAAGCTTTTTGTGAAAGAAAGGAAGTCCATCTCCCACTCTTTAAAAGTGACGTTTTCAATCAAGATGTAATTAAAGAAATTAATCTTCTATTACGGGCAACTGATACGCGCATTAACCTTAGATATTCTGACTGCGTTTTTGCTACAGAAAAAACAACTGCATTAAAAATAAAATTTAGAGAGCGCCTGTTTAAGCTATTGGAAAAAAAAGATTTAGCTGAGCAATTAAATTGTCTAATGGATAAAACAAACACTATAAATATTCTTTGCAAAAAATATAATCCTGAATATAAAATAGACCGTATTACACCCTCAGATCTCGGTGACTTATCTTCGCTAGAAGGCGAATGGGATAGCCGTCACCACGCGCAACCACTTTTTGATTTATCACATATAAGCAAGGAATATAACGACTGTTTTTCTCCATTAACTCAATATAATAGCAATGGCAATAAACATAAATTCGTCGACGCTGCTTTAAGTCGTCTCAATAAAATAAATCAGCGTATAATAGGTTTTAATTTCGCAACTGAGTCCCAAGATAAGATCAACTCTACTATCGATACAGTTCTAACAGAAACGTTTAACGCATTAATAGACCTCGGAACAAACGAGGATCAATACTATCAAAATCTCTCTGCATTAAAAAAACGCCGGCAACAACACTCCAGCCTACAACCGTTATTGCAACAAAGCTATGAGAAATGGCGTCATTATATTAAAAATTTACCTAACCAATTCATTACTGATGAAAAACGAGCTTCGAAATTGAAAGATGCCACAGCCGCCTGGGCACTTCACTCCGTATTAAAACATTTAAATGAATACAAAGGTGGCAAATTCTTTGTTAAACGAGAGAGAACTAACTTACAAAGACTTATTAGTCAATTTTTTGTTGAGAAAACACTCAACTCAACCACCACGCTTGAAAAGCTTAACACAATAATTAGTACGCTTGAAAAAGATGAAAGCGAGCATTATGACCAAAAACATATGCTTTTTAGACGTTCAAAGCGACAGTCACACTCTACGTTTAAGTCACTTTTAAAAAAAATACAAATAATTAAGGCAGAAATATCGTCGATAGACAATAATGCTTCGCACTTAGAGATGAATACCTAATGAAAATGCTTGCATTTTATAGTTAAGAAGCTAGAGCTTCGCCATAAAAACTGTACATTTAAGAAAGCTAAAGACAATATACCCCCATCCATTCATAATGCACGTTTTTGAGCATTGCCAAATATTTAATCTACAGGCTAACTATAAGATTTATTTGAGTTTTGTAGGGTCTGTTGAGTGAAGAATAGTTATTCTATTGTGATTGAAAAAAATACCAAAGATGGTGATTTCTCTTTAGCTCAAAATGATGCACTATGAAGGATTAGGGGTATATGCTAGCATTTATAGCAATTAAATTTGTTTTCCTTTACTGCTTATGAGTAAACCAATAATACTGGCTCCGTCTATTCTCTCTGCTAACCTTGCAGCCCTTGGTAATGAAGTGCGAGAAGTCCTCAAATATGGCGCCCATCATATACACTTTGACGTAATGGATAACCATTTTGTGCCCAACTTAACATTTGGCCCGATGATCTGCAAAGCGCTCAGAGAAGATGGTATTACCGCGCCTATTGATGTTCACTTGATGGTTGAAGGGGTTGATGACTTAATTACTCAATTTGCTAAAGCTGGCGCAAATGAAATTTCTATTCATCCTGAAAGTACCAAACACCTAGACAGAAGTTTGCAACTCATTATAGATAGTGGCGTCAAAGCAGGTATCGCTTTAAATCCAACAACACCACTTAATATTCTCGACTACTGCTTAGATAAAATTGATAAAATTCTAGTGATGTTAGTCAATCCAGGCTTCGGCGGACAAAAAATGATTCAAAGCGCAGTTGATAAAATTAACCATATTAAAACTCTAGCGCCCAACCATGAAATTCAAGTCGATGGTGGTGTTAGCGCGAGCAATATAAAACAACTTCATGACTTAGGCGCTACAAACTTTGTTGCCGGAAGCGCCATATTTGGACAGAAAGACAGAAAAAAAGCAATTCAAAATTTATTAAATGTGTTGAAATAACTAGGGTCTCAGGGCAAACGCATGAAGCGCTTTTTAGTTCACTCGTTGTTAAAAGTGATTCTCCGTTGCTCATTTATTTGCATATAAACTCTGCTACTTAAATCACTTTTGCTTAGATTGAACGCAAAAAGCACACTCATGCGTTTACCCTGGTTAAGCTCTTTTTATTTGAGCTCGTTGAGAAATTTTAATGCCGCATCTTTTTCAGCTTTGCGCCTACTACTCCCTGTACCAACAACTTTTATATTAAGCTTCTCAACACTACACTCAATATAAAATGTCTGGCTATGCTGCTCTCCTTGAGCATCAATTAGAGCATATTGAGGAAGGGGTAGTTTTTTTGACTGCAAATACTCTTGAAGCCTCGTTTTTGAATCTTTTGTTGAATCAATCAGTGTCTTATCACTTAGACGATCTTTAAAAACAAACAGAATAAAACGCTTAGCCTCATGAATATCTGAATCCAAAAAGATTGCAGCAATTAACGCTTCAAAACAGTCGGCTAAAATAGAACTCCTTCTATAGCCACCACTTTTCATCTCTCCTTGGCCTAATAATAAATACTGCCCCAACTCCATATCTTTTGCGATGATTGCAAGCGTTTCACCTTTAACTAAAGCTGCTCTCAGTCGACTTAACTCACCTTCTGTAGCGTCAGGGTAAATATCAAACAAAGCGCCAGAAATCACAAAGCTTAAAATAGAATCGCCCAAAAACTCTAAACGCTCATTATTATTAAGTGCTTTAGAGCGGTGAGTCAAAGCATTTTTTACCAGCCGCTCATCGTTAAATTCATATTGAATTATTTGATAGAGGCGCTTTAAATCATTAGCCACTTGTTACCTCTACTGACGCATGAAATTCAAACAACATTGTGATATTAGCAAAAAAGTGGCGCCTTAACTCATATTCCACATCAACTGCATAATAGTGCTCATGAAATGATATATGTATGTCTTTTGACTTAATATCCCTAACGCCATTGATATAAAATTGTTTCGCTAACTGCTCACGAAAAAGCTTAGCCACCATCACAGGCGACTGATTTAGGTCAGACTTTGGAATACTCTTTAGTTTTTCTAATGCATGATTGACACGATAGTGATTAAAATAAACTGGCGCGATTTTCATTGCACTCAGACCTAGTATACAAGTCACCACAGCAAATGCTAAAAAACTACTCAAAGACATCCCACGTATTGATTTCACACTTTTAATCCTTTAATGAATGGCTCTACCAATTCTCTGCCAACGAATTCGATTATTTTGTCCATCCCAACTCATCCATACTAGAAAAGCTGGACCTCGTAGATTCGCTTCTGGGACTAATCCCCAGTAGCGACTATCACTGCTATTATCACGATTATCACCCATCATGAAATAGTAGCCTTTTGGTACGGTTATTTCAAAATCATAAGGTTTATCATTATCGTTAACAAAAATATCATGCTTAATGCCCAATAAATTTTCTTCAAGTTCTTTTACTTGAGAGGCTTGTCCGTATTGATTCACAAAGTTTGTATACTTAATAAATGTCTGCTGAGCGACCTGCCCATTAATTTTTAATACTTTATCGCGATAGCTAACAGTATCGCCAGGGACTCCAACAACTCTTTTAATATAATCAAACTGTGGTGAGGGAGGCCAACGAAATACCACAATATCTCCACGCTTTGGTTCACCTAGTGCTAACACTTTTGTTTCTAAAACAGGTAGGCGAAGTCCATAAGCAAATTTATTTACCACAACAAAATCGCCAATTAATAACGAAGGTTCTAGTGAACCTGATGGAATACGAAACGGTTCAACAATAAAAGAGCGAATAACAATAACTAGAATAAAAATAGGAAAAAATGACGCTGCTTGATCTAACAAGAAGTTTGTTTTCTTTGTGTTACTGAAATACATCAACGCTTTCTGTATCAACCAGGCAACTCCAGATACTGCCGCCAGTATCACCAATATCAATGAAAATGACATTTAACTCTTTCCTTTTTCACCATCACTACTAAAGGCTGCTAAAAATGCCTCCTGAGGTATCTCAACACGCCCTATTTGCTTCATCCGTTTTTTACCCTTCTTTTGCTTCTCTAAAAGCTTTCTTTTACGAGAAACATCTCCACCATAGCATTTTGCGGTAACATTCTTTCTCAATGCCTTTACTGTAGTCCTTGCAATAACCTGTCGTCCAATGGCTGCTTGAATCGCCACATCAAACATTTGCCTTGGAATAAGCTCACGCATTCTCTCTGCTAGCGCTCTACCCTTTTGCTGTGCAATATCACGATAAACAATTAACGCAAGTGCATCGACTTTATCCCCATTAATCAACATATCCATCTTCACCAATGGCGCATCTTGGAAGCGAATAAAAGCATAATCGAGTGATGCATACCCTCTAGATGTTGATTTCAATCTATCAAATAAGTTAGCAACGACTTCACTCATTGGCATCTCATATGTAAGAGAGACTTGCTGGCCAACATACTGCATATTTTTCTGTACACCACGACGCTCAACGCATAAAGAGATCACACTCCCTAAATATTCTTGAGGTACCAAAATATTTGCTTCAACAATGGGCTCACGAATAGATTCAATCTCATTTGGTGGTGGTAGCAATGATGGATTATCAATTTGCAGGGTTTCACCTTTTGTAGTAACTACTTCATAAATAACAGTAGGAGCTGTAGAGATAAGATCAAGATCATATTCTCGTTCTAATCGCTCTTGAATAATTTCCATATGCAGCATACCCAAAAAGCCACAACGAAAACCAAAACCTAAAGCTTCACTTGACTCAGGCTCATAAAATAGTGAAGCATCATTTAAACTTAACTTAGAAAGCGCTTCACGAAACGTTTCAAAATCATCCGCTGAAACAGGAAAGAGCCCTGCAAATACTTTTGGTTTTACTTTTTGAAATCCAGGCAAAGGTGTTGTCGCACCATCTTTCGCAAGTGTTAACGTATCCCCAACAGGAGCGCCATGAATATCTTTAATACCAGCGACTACAAAACCGACTTCCCCGGTTTTTAATATTGTTTTATCAGTGAGTGTTGGGGTGAAAATACCCACCCTATCCACCTGAAACACACCACCTGTAGACATTACCTTCATTTTATCTTTAACTTTTAGCTCACCATGCTTAATACGCACAAGAGACACCACCCCAAGATAACTATCAAACCAAGAGTCAATAATTAAGGCTTGTAAAGGTTTCGTGCTCTCTCCTTTTGGAGAAGGTATTTTGGTCACAATTGCCTCTAGAACATCAACGACACCAAGGCCCGTTTTAGCGCTTGCTTTGATGGCATCACTAGCATCGACCCCAATAATCTCTTCAATTTCAGCAGAAATCTCCTCTGGGCGTGCTTGAGGCAGATCTATTTTATTAAGTACTGGCAGCACTTCTAAGCCTTGCTCAACAGCTGTATAGCATACTGCCACTGTCTGTGCCTCCACGCCTTGAGCCGCATCAACGACCAAAAGCGCCCCCTCACAAGCAGCTAAGGAGCGTGAAACCTCGTAGCTAAAATCAACATGGCCTGGCGTATCAATAAAATTTAGCTGATAGACTTGACCATCCCGAGCCTCATAATCTAGTGTCACACTTTGAGCCTTAATTGTAATGCCCCTCTCCCTTTCAATATCCATAGAATCAAGGACTTGAGCTGCCATTTCACGCTCTGAAAGGCCGCCACAATGTGCGATAAAACGATCAGCTAATGTTGATTTTCCATGATCAATATGAGCAATAATAGAAAAGTTTCGAATGTGCGATAAAAAAGACACGTCTATTTCATTAAGCTTTTAAAGTAAAAAAGCAATTTTACACGAATGCTAGACTGTGTCATAGAAGAAAAAGCGATTACTTAATAAGTCACCCAAATACATACCAGCTCATTAGGTGTTTCTGATGCTTAAGGCTTCGCTATCGGATAACAGTTCATGTCGCTCATCCCAATGCTGCTTTTGAAACTCTGCTAGGGCTTGTGCTTGACTATCAAACGGACGGTTTTTATTACCATGCTGATAATGGGTTACGGTTGATGCAAAAAAAGATAACTGAACAAGTTGGCTTTTAACCCTTTTACAATGATGAGCACCATCATCAATAAAGTGTATATGTGAGAAGTCAGACAATTTTTTATTTCTAAAGCTAAGTCCACATCGCCTTAAAACCTCCCCTTTGTTACTACCATTAGAAAATATAATGCCATTTCTAATCACGATTTTTTTTCCATTAAAATGAAAATCAACTTCATTTAACAACATATCATCAAAGCCGACATTTAACGATGATAATTGCTTTAATGTAGTACCTACAAGCTCAAAATTTCTAGACGTTAACGCTATCACATAAGCACCTCGACGTTTTAAACTGGATATTTCCTTACCAATCTCTAAACCCTTTTCAACCGAAATACCTTTGTGCGTTGCTTTTTGATAGATGTTGTATTCAGAAACTGTTTGCGCCATAATCTCTGCTTTGTCACGCCCTGCTTCAAGTCTAGAACGCAAGGTATGATTAAACCAATCATCACCTCCTAAGCGTTGAGGTAAATCAAGTATTGTTTTATCTAAGTCAAAAATGACCAAGTCATTTTCATTGACTTTATCAAGCACAGGCCTTATAAAATCAGCGCTTTCTATATTTACCTCTCTATCACTTATAGGCATTATCACTCACTTTTGAATACAGCTTGGTGTACCACGCTTAACGCTTCTTTTGATTTATCCTCATCAATACAAACCGCTATGTTTTTTGCGCCATAACCATGAGCAATTAATCGAAGATCGATAGATGCATGCTGTAATGATGCTAAAAGAGACTCGAATATACTCGGCGTTGTCTGTATAGAATCTCCCACTAAAGCTAAAATTCGAATACCATCTAGTGTTACAACTCCATCAATTTTTTTGGTAATCAACTCATAATCGAAACACCTTCTTGCAACCTTTTCTGCCTTTTCTTTATCAAAGGAAGATATCACAACACACAACGAATGCTCAGAGCTTGCCTGTGTGTATGCATAGACTCGAATATTTGCTAAATGTAATGCTTCAAACAGTTTATTAGACAGTTTAGCGACTGTGCTTAAACCCAATCCATTTACCGTTATCAAACACATTTTTTCACTTAAAGTAACGCCCTTAATTTGATAAGTACTATCACCATCAACACAAATAACTGATCCGGGTAATTCTGGCTTATAGCTATTCTTTATTTGTATTGGAATATTGGCGCTCATTGCTGGCATAATCGTTTGTGGATGAACAACACTAGCTCCAAAATATGCAAGCTCTTTTGCCTCTTGGTATGAAATTTTAGGTATTACTTTTGCGCTTTCTACCGATCTGGGATCGGTACTATAAATCCCTTCAACATCAGTCCAAATAATTAACTCGCTGGCTTGGAATAACCTAGAAAAAATAGCTGCCGAGTAATCACTACCGTTGAAGCCTAACGTGATGCGATTTCCATCTTGGTTACAGGCTGTATATCCAGTTATCACTAAATGCTTAAATGTCTGGCTCTGAATAAAACGCGTTGCCTTTTCTTGTGTAAGCGCCCAATTGACTTCAACGTGCCCATGATGTTTATTCACAACCAATATATCGAAGGCATCGATAAATAGGTAGTCAGGCCCAAAATACAGTGTTGCGAGCTTTGAACTCCAAAGCTCGCCATAAGAAAGAACAAAATCTTCTGTTAAATCACTAAAATGACCTAATATACTAACCGCATGATAAATAGCCGCTAATTGATCTAAATCAGTTATAAAATCTGTGTTGAACTCTGATGCATCCTTTAAAAGAGAAGACGCCATATCTAAATGTCTATCTTTTAAAAGATCTAGGTATTTTCTGTAATCTTTACCATCCCTTGCCTCCCACAGGCCTTGCCTTAAAACCCGTGTGGTATTCGCTATCGCAGACAATACTATCACCTGTGCATCTTGTGTTAATAGCGATTGGATCATTTCAAAACGTTCTTTACTTTTAAGACTACTTCCACCAAATTTATGTACCGCGTCAGCTTTCCACTGATGGCGTTCTCTATGCTTAGTGCTAGTCTTACTACTCACCATCAAGGCGCTCCTTAACTGGAGATACTAAAAACGTTTTAATTTGAACCGCCTCTTTTTCCCAAGGACGTTTTAACTCAAAAGTAATTGTTAATTGTTTCTTCAGTGGGCATAAAATTTTAAATATAAATTGATAAACACCCCCCGCGCCAATCAACTTGGAGTCTGGACGTAGGTAACCTGATCCCGTTAATTGAAACATATTTTTATCATATTGTTTTACAGACCACACATAGCCTGTCGTGGGATTTCCAGGAATTTGTATCGTTAACTCTTTCTGATTCTCGAGCACATTCAATGTCTGCGTCTGTGCATATGCAGTATTGATACAAAAAAAAGACAATAACGCTAACCAAATTTTTTTTATCACTTGAAGTTGCCTCTTGTTGATGTGTGTATCCCTATCCTCTCATATTGCATCATTTTAGTCTTCAATCATTCAATTAAGAGGTAATATTTTTGATCTAAGACGGATGATGAAGTTTATCATTGAATCAATTGGTACACAGAGCACCTAGCTTATTTTAAGATATTTCTATCTGTTGAGTAACTGTATTATCCTCTCCTTTAGTACTAAACGTTTTTGAGCTTTGCTAAATACTCAATTTTTAGTATTTTTCTCAACCGGGATGAAAAGACCATTTTGCTATCAAATAATCCAAACCTTGATAATTTAACCGCGCTCTGCCTAATAAACTAACTATAGGCTTTACTTGAGCTTTTTATAATGTTGGACAAAAAGATTTACCTGTGGATAGAGAGATTAAATTTGAGTAATAACAAAGTCTATTACGATAGTTTAATCTCTTTAGGCCACAGTAAATATTGAAGTCTAAAAACACGCATTATGACAGGATAGGAGTATATTTGACCGTATAAAATGACTTGAAATGCTTGCTTTAAATTCATCAGTCAGTGACTGAACAACCGTACAGTGGTCACGGCTTACCTCATAGCTTCCACTACAGCTAAAGCATCAGGAACATGTAGTCGTTCCAGAATATTTCTTTTATCAGCAAAGGACATAGGTCCTTGATTAAGAAATAAACATACCTATTTTGCTTCTTATCTTATAGAAACATACTCCCGGTATTTCTGGTCTTGCACTCTGTTTACTATTAGGGATACGTTTTGCTAAATAAAGAATTTCAAACCAATCACTTCTCTTTAATTTGAATCCCAACATTCCATCAACCACAACAATTTTTAACCATAACAACCAATGAGTGTTCTCTTGGTCTATACTTTAGTCAAAGTAAAATTTTGTACAATTCTAAAGCCTTTATACGAAGAGTTAATAGTCAAAAATAAAAGTCGGTTTAATACCTCAGACGCTTCATTAAAGCATGCTATTGATTTTATTGAAGAAAAAGCTGATGATTTAAGGTCTTTGCCTGGTGAAATAGTCGATACAGATAAAACTTTTTTGAAGTTCATAAAGCCGCTTTTGGATATGGAAGCAGTCTCAAAAACAAGTGACCGCCCTTGGAAATTTGTTTTAGACTTCCCATCAGAGGCTGGGAGGTATTCAGCACCACCTACATTTCAAATATGTAGTGGTGCACCAGACTACCAACGCATTGTTATGAAATTCAACCCTGAGCGTATGGAAGTCAGATTCGAGTTTGACTGCATCGACTCAAATCCTGATTTAAGTAGAATAAAAGGCTCTGAAAATCAAGATCTTGCTCAAACTAAGCGATTTTTAGATAGAATTCAAGTACAGAGGCTAGCTATATTAGGCTCTGCTAGAGTATTTGCTCATCGAGCAGTATCTACAGAGCCAACAGAGAAAAATAAGTGGGCACAAAAATACACCCATCATGTCCAGCACCAAATGAATCAGGTGTTAGATGTGATGGCCGATTGCGGTAGCAACTATCTTATTGTTAATGGTGGATGGGCAGGTAAACTTGAAGGCAGTACAGGCGTCCCGTTAATGTCTCATCTTTTTGGCGTTATAAGCCATAAAAAAGGTCAGCTAAACTTAAGGCCAATCACAGTCATGCCAAAATGCGGGGCTTACGATAGAGTACCTACACCGTTAGATGGATATTATTTTGAAGTAGAGGAAGAATGGGGAGATGATTCCAAATACCTTGTTGGACTCTCTACCTCTCTGATCGTGTTTGAGCCTTATGGCTACTGGACAAATATTGAAATATCAAATGGGGTCGCACAAAATAAACCGGTTGCGATAATCGCTGATCCAGAAGCAATAACTAACGCAGAGCCAAACAGTAAATACTTCGAATTAAAAAACGGAACCGCTAGCTATTTTGATGAGTCCATTAAGTTACCAGGAGGTGAGGTCGGTCATTATAGGGTTTATAGAAACGCTGGTGCAGCAGCTGCTTGGATTAACGAGCTCAGCTTAGAGTATTTTGATCGCATAAGGGCTGAACACAGTCGTCTAACAGGTCCAGGAAGATTTTCCGGTAGTATTTTTTCTGGGACCGGCCAGTATCAGCCACTTGCAGAGCCAACAGCTACAACTACTACTCCAGCCACAACAGAGCTCAGCACTACTAGAGATAGATCTTTTGTAGAGGGCGATGAGGATACATTATCAAAAGGCCATAAAGATAGTTTGGATCCTAGCGATGAAAATGTTGATGACCATGATTCAAGTACCACTCCAAGTCAGCGAACATAACATCAACAGCCTAACTCTTTTTTTGTTTGAATATACCCCTATCCTTTCATAATGCACGTCTTTAGGCTTTAATATTTACTGTAGACTAAAGAAATTAAGCTATCGCCATACACTTTGGTTTTACTCAAACTTAATCTCTCTGTCCACAGATAAATCTTTTTGTCTAACAGTATAAAAAGCCCAAATAAAATAACTCATTAGCTCTACCGTTCGGCACAGTCAAACTGTGTAAATATACATTTTTCGATTAAGAAATAGTCAATCTATTCTGATTGAGAAAACTACCGAAGTTAATCTGTTTGATTATAATCAAAAAATAGCATTTCAAGGTAGCATGGGTATATACTAAACGTCACAATTATCGCAAAAAGGTATGGTTATTTCACAATGAAGCTGCAAAAAGGATTCACACTAATTGAGATTATGGTCGTAGTTGTCATTTTAGGTATTTTATCTGCGCTTATCATTCCGCAGATTATGTCTAGACCTGATGAGGCACGTAAAGTCAAAGCAAAAAATGATGTATTAGCCATCCAAAATGCTCTTGATCTATACAAACTGGACAATGGAATGTATCCAACTACAGATCAAGGCCTTGAAGCTCTAGTCAATAAACCAACCACACCACCAGAACCCAAACACTGGCACCAATACTTAAAAGCACTTCCAAAAGATCCTTGGGATAGACCTTATAATTATCTTAATCCAGGTGAACATGGAGATATTGATATTTTCACCTATGGCGCCAATGGTGAACCAACAGGAGAAGGCATTAACCAAACAATTGGTAACTGGAATGCCGATAAAGAGAAAAAATCTTAACAATCATTCACCCGCTCATGGCTTCACCTTGATAGAAGTCATGGTGGTTGTCGTGATCATCGGTATTATACTTAGCTTTGTGATGCTTTCATTTGGAGATTTTGGCGCACAAAGACGTCTTAATGCTAAAGCACAACATTTTTCAGAGCTCGTCAAGCTATTAAAGTTAAAATCTGTCATTGGTGCTGATACGTTTGGCATCGATATACGTGAGCACTCTTATACTTTCTACCGATTTGTTGTTGATCATAAAACTCCTTACGGACGTTGGGATAAGATCAAAGACAAACGCTTATTTTTACCCTTTATCGATAATGATGTTTTCTTAAAATTAAACCGTCCTACAAAAAAAGAGCAACCTGATATTATTATTTCATCTAACGGTACGATTAGCCCTTTCGCTCTACGTTTTCAAACCAAAAGCGCTTCTACGCTACTGTCCTACAACAAGGGTGGCACCATTGAGATTAAATAAACAAAAACAGTTTGGTTTTACTTTAGTAGAGGTACTGATAGCCCTTGCTATTCTGGCTATATCACTTTCTGCTATCATCCATGCTGTAAATACTAATATTGCTAACACAAAACGTATACAAGATTTAAGCTTTGCTGAGTGGGTATTAGATGATGCCGTGGGATTAATGACTCTTGGGATTATTAAGGCAAGTGGCAATGAGATACATCAACAAACCATCATGGGTAATAATACATGGATCTGGCAAGCAAATGTAAATCCAAGTGAATTTCCAGCTCTTCAAGATGTACGCTTGAGTATTCAACTTGGCCGAAATGATAATATAAGTCTAGAAACAGTCATACCATTACCCAAAAAGAGCACCTAACTATGCGAACTGTCACTGAACTTAATTACCTATATAAACAAAAAGATATAAATAATAGTTTAGGGTTTACCTTATTAGAAATTTTGATTGCACTCACCATTTTTTCTGTGATGGCTGTACTTGCAACCACAAGTTTATATAGTGTTTTTCATGCCCAAGACGCCATAAGTCGTCAGTCAAAATATCTTAACGCTCTACAAATAACATCACTGCACTTAAAAAATGATATTGAGCAAATTGTTAATCGTCCAATAAACCTTTCAAGTAGTGAAATGGAATTTACAACAAATGGTCACGTTAATCCTTTAGGCATTTTTACGAGTAGCTCACTACTTCGTGTTAAATATAAGTTCGAAAACCACAAACTGATAAGGTACTCTGAACTTGACACTAGCTATCTTGATGAAAAAGAAGCAACAAAAGAAATTTTACTAAAGAACATTTCCTCTATCTCTTTTCACTATTTGGACAATCATTATCAACTGCAAGATATTTGGTTCCCACGCTTTCTTCCTTTAGCAATCAGGGTTGATATGGATACCGAACATTTCGATAAAATCAGTCGATTTTTTGTCTTACCGCAAAGCACACGCCTCGTAGTGTTTTTAAAAAATGGTAAATTTGAACCTAATCATTAGCAATCTAGAGCTTTTGATAATATTCAGCTAATATTTTTTTAACCGCATAACCAATTGCCTTATAATCATGCTCTTTTAGATTTGCCAGTGATACACGCACAGATGGATGCTCTGACTCAAATCCTTTGCCAGGTAATAAAACAACAGAAGTCTCTTTGGCAAGCTTCATTAGAAAATCAATACCGTTGACATTATCTAAAATCCACTGAGAAAACTTCTCGTCATAGCAAACCTTTGCAATTTGCTCTAAATCAATTAATGTGTAGTAATCAACACGGTTGATATCTGAGGGTGGTGTATATCCAATGGCTGAATAGAGCAAATCATAACGTCTTTGTATTAGGCCTTTTGTCGCTCGACGGTAGTGATCTGTTTCATCAAGCAAACTGGCAAGAGCAAATAATGTTAACTGTACTTGTGATGGTGTCGATATACCAGCAGTATGATTTAAGACTACACTTCGACTATCTGCAACCAGTCTATCGATAAACTTTAACTTATCGACATTAGGTGTGAGTGACTCATATCGTTTATTTAATTGTTTCTTGAGGCTAGGTGATAATTTTGCAATCAGCTTATCAAATACATTATCTTCTCTTAATGCCATAAGACCGATACGCCAACCAGTTGCTCCAAAATATTTAGAAAAGGAATAAACGGCTAATGTGTTCATCGGACAATATGAGAAAACAGAGCGAAAATCATCTGAAAATGTCGCATACACATCATCAGTAACTATCATTAGATCAGGACGCTTTTCATTAACCGTTTTTTGTAAACTTAATAAACTATCCTCATTTAACTTAACTGATGGCGGATTGCTAGGATTAACAAGACATAATAGTTTAATGTTTTTATCCGCTAATTTTTGCCACTCACTCTCAGAGACCTGCCAGTTTTTCTCTTCTTTAGCACGAATATACACAGACTCTAGCCCAAACTCAGGGATCGGTGGGATTTCTAAATACGGTGAAAAAATAGGAGTGACAATGGCCACCTTATCTCCCTTAGTAATTAAGCCATTATGCTTGAGTGAAGCAAAAAAATACGTCATTGCAGCAGTGCCACCTTCTGTTGCAAATAAGTCAAAGTTTTGATGACTTGCGCTACCACAAAGTTCTTTACCAAGATAGTTTTTACATATTGCTTCACAAATTGAAAGCATGCGCGGTGGAGCTGGATAATTACATCCTAAATACGCTTCTACCATTTCAAATAAAAAATCAGCGCGCTCTACTCCAATGTGATCATCCACATACGACAAAGCAGAATTTAATAAGTTCATCCCAGGTAGATTAAGACGCGGTGCAACAAAACCATCAAAGCGACCAACAATACCTTCCTTCTCCGGCACACCACCAAGCTCAGCATGTAAATAAGCATACGATCTTTGAGCTTCTAAAAGCGCAAACTCGCCTAATCTTAAAAAAGCATAACGCGGCTCCATAGCAAGAAAGTTAGGATTACCTCGTCCCGCATTAAGTAAGTGCCTCTGATGATCAGTCGAGGCAATATTTAACAACGTATTTTTTACTTCAAAAGGACTAAGTTTACTAATAGACTTTTTCATATGATTCATCCGTTATAAGAAACTAAGCCAATAATGAGTGGCCCCCAAAAAGAAAGTAGAATATTTGCCAACGCATAAGTGGCGGTAAAAGCAACAACGGGCGTAGAATTTCCAGCTTTATCTAGAAGAGCGGCAAAACCTGGATTTGCTGAGCGACCACCGGCAATGGTTGCTAAAAGTACAACTGGATTTCTAATCCTTAATACATAGTAAGAAAAATAAAATGAGAGCACTTGCGGAATAATGGTTACGAATATACCTAGAAAAAATAATTGCAACCCATGTGACTGTATCGTTTTAATAGCATCTGGCCCTGCCTTAATACCAACACATGAAACAAACATAGCCAAACCAAAGTCTCGAAGAAAATTAGATGCGCCACTGGGAATTTGCGCATACTTTGGATGTTTTTGGCTTAACCATCCAAATGTAAGCCCTGAAAACAAACTTCCTACACCTGAGCCTAATAAAATCTCTACACCAAATACTTTAAAACTTATCATGCCCAATAGCATACCTAGAGATGTACCCAGACCAAAGAACACAAAATCTGTGATATCTCCTGATAGTTTTTTGTGTCCTAATGACTTTTCAGCAAGAGTCGTATTTTCAGGAGTTCCTTGTATCTCAATTAGGTCTCCTTTTTTTAATTTAACGCCCAGGCTTGGTGCTATACGCTCACCAAGTCGCTCAATGCTAGTGATAAACACGCCATAATGATCTTGAGATTTCGTTTGCAGATACCACTGTTCAATCGTTAAACCGTAATATTTAGGATTGGTTAACAGAACATAACGTTTTTCTTCAATTAAATGTAGATTATCAGGCTTGATGGTTTCACACCCCAGCCATTTTTCTAAAGAAGGACTATCACTAAAGTGGGCAGTTACAGCAATAATATCCCCAGACTTTAAGATTGTATTAGCATCAAGTGCTAGATTTTTCTTATCACGAATGAGCGCTCCCACTGCCATCTTTAGCTTTTGATTAAAGAGCTCATCAACTGTCTTACCAACAGCCATACTACTTGCTTCTAACTTGAATATTCGTGTTGCTACTGGTTTTATCGCTAAAAATTGTCCAAGCTCTAGATTTATTGAGCTGGATTCTTTTGTTTCCGCCAATAACACAGCTTCTTTTCTTATATCCCAACCCATAAGTAGCGGGAAAACAGCTGTAAGCATCAAAATTGGCCCAAGCGATCCAAAAACATAGCAAACCGCATAACCAACGGCAACATTTGTTTGCAGTGTTTGTTTCATCGTACCTAAAATATCCAACGAATTAATTGTATCCCCTGCTGTACCGATAATAGAAGATTGAGTTAGCCCACCAGCAGCAAGTCCCGCAGCTGTTCCTTTATCAAGGTGAAACCACCAAGCACAAAGTAAGACACAAA
>JAUICE010000101.1 GCA_030428185.1 Gammaproteobacteria bacterium | reverse complement strand
AAGAAACTACTCATGAAACGTATTGCTCAATACAAAGAAAAAGCGACGATCAATAAAGAAAAAGGTCAGAAATTTTTAGAAGAAAATAAAACTAAAGATGGCGTGAAAACCACAGAAAGTGGTTTGCAATATAAAGTACTCGAGAAAGGTGAAGGAAAAGAAAGCCCAACTAAAGAGGACTCTGTGACTGTTGAGTACACAGGTAAACTTTTGGATGGAAAAGTCTTTGATACCACTGATGGCAAAGATAAGCCTGCAACGTTTAAAGTAACTCAAGTCATACCAGGTTGGACAGAAGTATTACAACTGATGAAGCCTGGTGATAAGTGGGAAGTTTATATTCCTTCAGATTTAGCTTATGGTCCTAGAGGTATTGGTGGTCCAATTGGCCCTAACGAAACATTAATATTTACTATTAAGTTAATTACAGTCGATAAAGATAAGTCAGCAAAAGCGAATGACGCTAAATGATAGAAGGTTCGCTTCTTAGGTATGTAAAAAAATGGCGAGATAATCGCCATTTTTTTATTGTGTTTGTTTTGGGATTTTCTTCAGGACTTCCGTTTACCCTGGTAGGTACGACACTTGCCGCATGGTTTGCAAAATCAGGGCAAAGCATTACTAATATTGGCTTGCTTACACTCATTGGCCAGCCTTATATTTTCAAATTTTTATGGGCGCCGTTACTAGATATTTCGCTATTTAAGCGTATGGGAAAAAGGCGGGCTTGGCTATTATTGACTCAAGCGCTTTTATTAATTTGCATACTCACTCTTTCATTTTTAAGTCCTATTAAACAGCCAGTTTTAATCGCACTGGTTGCTTGGTTGATAGCTTTATTTTCTGCAACACAAGACATTGCGGTTGATGCGTTTCGCTCTGAGGTCTTATTGCCACATGATAGAGGTTTTGGTGCAACGTTAGCTGTATTTAGTTTCAGGATGGCGACATTATTCTCGGGCGCACTGGCTTTAGTTTGGGCTGACCATTATGGTTGGAGAAGCACCTTTATTATCTTGAGTTTATGCTTATTACCGGTGATGTGTTCGGTCTATTTCACCAAAGAGCCTAAGCATCCTAAGCCTTTTATTGAAGAGATAAGTTATCTTGAGCCTTTTCTATTTTTATTAAAACGGCCACATGGTCTATGGATGATAGCATTTGTGTTTTTATACAAGCTGGCTGAGGCTTTTACTTCAACTAGCTCCGGAGTCACTATGGCGTTTTTAATTCAAGATCTGCATTTTGACTTATCAACCATAGGATTAACCGGCAAAGGGGTAGGGATCATTGCGACTATTATCGGGAGCTTTATTGCTGGTGTAAGCATGCTAAGGCTATCTCTCTATCGCGCACTTTTGATTTTTGGTATTTTTCAAGCCGTGACAAATTTGCTTTTTGTATTACTTGCCATTTTGGGTAAAGATCTCTATATACTCATGGTTGCTGTGCTTTTTGATAATATGGCGGCGGGCATGGGGATGACAGCATTGATTGCGTTTATGATGGCATGGAGTGACAAACATTATACAGCCAGTCATTTCGCTTTACTGTCTGCAATTAGCGCATTGCCTAGGATGTTATCAGGACCTATAGCGGCGTATATTGAGCTGCATATTGGGTGGGTTGGGCTTTATACGTTTGCGACATTTGCCGCTCTGCCATGTTTATTATTATTGATGATGAGAAAAAATATCTTTAAAAAGCTTAATGATCAATAACGCACGCGTTTATGAAGACTAAAAACGCGTATTATGAGGTATTTGTTAAGTTTATGGACTAGAACTATTTTGTGTTGAAATCGTGTTTGGTGATAGCTTTTGTTCAAGTTCTTGCACGACATCTAAAATAACCAATGTAAAATCTTCTCGCTCTATTGGTGATTGATTTAGCCAGTCTGTTATTGTTTCATTGATTTTATTATATGATTCAAGTTTCCATAAAATAATGTTCACTCTTTGCATACCATCTTGAGTATGAGCTAGCCTTTCTTCGGAAACAGTATCAATTCGCTTTAATACTTGCTCGTGGAGAGTAGTTATTTGCTCGTCTGTTAGCGAGTCAAGAAGTTTTTCTGCTGAGCCAGGAGCAGACTTATTTGGATTGTCCTTTGAGAAAAAATGAACCATAGTTCACCTAAAATATAATAAGATATCTATGGTTGTTATTATAGCCAAAAATCACCAAAGTGACAAAAAATAACACAAAACGTCTTTTATAAGGAGGATCATAGGTTATATTCTATATAATCAATGGGTTAAGGGTGAATATAGTCTTTAAGATTAACCAAATCACTTTACAGCTTCTTTGTATGTGCTTCAGTTTCTTCGCACTCTTCACTTAGTACACATAGGTTAGGCTTAGGGCGATGTTTCTTTTTTCGAAGCCTGAAAAGCGAATGAGAGGATAGTGCTAACGGTTGATGGATTGTAGCCTGTGATGTTAAAGAACGAGCCATAGAGGCCTTATCTTTGATACTTTTGATGGTTTCAATTAATGTTTGTGACAGATCAAAAGCGTCATGAATTGATTGCATTGTTGAGTGATAAGCTAATATGGCTTCGTCCGATTGTAAAAAACTTATAGCATCTTTAGAAAGACTTCGAGGAGCCCCTGTCGTTGGGCGATGAAAGAATTCTCTAAAAAAATCTCCTGGAATACTGCTTACGGTTTGCAGTTCAATAGCCAAACTTTTGGCTAGATTGATTTTGTGCTCCTCACATTCATATGCAATCACTTTTCTCGCCGATAGTGCTTCAGCAAGAGATGCGTCACCAGTTGCGCCCATGATGGGGCCACATAACTGTATTAATAGCAATAAGGTATCATGAGCTAGTTTGTCAACGTGTATAAACCGGTAACTGGTATGTTTGGTTGTTGCTTCACTTGCAAATAATATAAGCTCTTCACCACTAGCCATATTGAAATAGCTAATTAATGAGAACTGTCGTTTTAGCTCAGGAAGAAGCTTAGTCAGTTGCTCTTTTTTCTTGCCTCCACCAATGCCAATAATAATTTGATCTTTTTTGCGAATACTAGACCATGCCTGATGCATTCTTAAAAAAATATCGCAATTTTTCTTGCTGTATTCTAAAGAAACATCGTGCTCTTGAAATAGCGCCTCAAGTGATCCATTTTCTATAAGTGTCTTCATAAAGACTTGATCTGTTTTTATCGCTGAAAGTTGCTCTAATGCTATTTCATCATTGATATCAGAGGCTACGAGCTGATGATTAAAATATATGCCACTCTCACGGTGCACTTTTGAAAAGCCAGTGCGAAGAATATTGATATTAGTTATACCCTGACGCTTAAGCTCATGTTGTAAAGCAAGGAGCGCTCTCTCAGTTTTATCTATTTTTCCATATTCAGGGATCAACAAGACAGTTGTATTGACTGGTAGTTGTATCTTATCTTGTGTTCTATATGTCAATAAGTCTGGACCAATGATGGTTTCTCGAGCCAGTTCGTCGCCGGTATGCATATCTAGATTAAATACTGGGCCTTCAATATAAAGGCTAATACTTATCTTATGCTGTGTGAGATTCTCATTAAACGTTTTTATATCCATTAGGGATATATTGGGATGATCAACTTTTAATATTTCTCTGTAGATAGAAATTCCCTCAGGCTGTGAGATAAAAATTAGCTTCTCGTCAGGGTGAGCTTTTAAAATTTCTAGACCAGTATTTTTAATAAAGGCAAAATCACCGATACCTTCATAACCATATGAAGTTGCCAATACAATGGGCATTGTGAACTCCTTGTATAAAATCAAGATCAGTATTATGCTCTATTTGAACATTAAAGTCAATTATTCGCCTTTATGTTTATAATTTGACACAAACAGGCTTCTAAATAGGTAAGATATA
>JAUICE010000100.1 GCA_030428185.1 Gammaproteobacteria bacterium | reverse complement strand
CCAACGTCGACATAACGGCGGCGCCAGAAAAGATCAAAAAAATAGTAAAAACAAGCGAAGCATTATGCATCTGGTTTCGTCAACAAAAGAGGTTTAAAAATCAGCAATATCTTATCAAATCAAGTAATTAATTACAATGTGTACATCTTAGTGACGACTTTGTCCTATTTGTTGATTCTTTTTGTATTTCGTGAGCTGCGGTTATCATGAGACTAGACAAATTTTGCAAAATTTGTTAGCCTGGACAAACCCTAAAGCAAAAGTCCGAACTCTTGTCATGTCTAATACTGGCACAATAGAAACTACGCTAAAACGTGGTACAGGATATCGCGCTCTCCCCTGGATTGTTTGGTCTTTAGGATGTCTCTTTTATTTCTACGAATTTTTACTACAAGTATCGCCTGGCATCATGAAAGCTGAGTTAAGCCATGATTTTTCAATCACAGCTGAAGGCTTTGGGGTACTAGGCGGCGTGTATTTTTATGCCTATTCTGCCATGCAAATTCCTGCTGGCATTCTACTAGATAAACTGGGTCCACACAGGCTGCTCACCTTTGCCTCTTTAATCTGCGCTCTAGCAACTCTAGCCTTTGCGCATACTACATCTTTTCATATGGCCTTAGTTGCGCGATTTTGTATCGGGTTAGGCTCAGCCTTTGCGGCAGTAGGTACGATGAAACTCGCTGCGAATTGGTTTCCTACTAATAAATTTGCATTGCTAACAGGACTGATGGTAGCCATTGGTATGGCCGGTGCAATTGGGGGTGAGAAACCCTTAGCCGTATTCATCAGCGTTTACAACTGGCGTGGTAGTTTAAATATTTTGGGGATCATTGGCTTACTATTATCACTACTTATTTACTTTATTGCTTTAGACTCACCTAATCCTGCAAAGTCGAAACCACCAATCAGTGTGACTAATACCAACTTCAAGCAGGTGTGGAGCAACTTAAAAAACATAATGAGAAATCGCCAGCTATGGACCGTTGCTGTTTATGGTGGGCTCGTATTTATGCCAACCTTAGTATTTTGTGGATTATGGGGTGTTCCTTTCTTAGAGGTGAAATTTAACTTCTCAAAAGAATTAGCGGCAACACTAACTAGCATGGTTTTTCTTGGCTGGATAATCGGTAGCCCAACATGGGGATATTTTTCTGATAGGCTGAAGAAAAGGAAACCCGCGATGGTGATTGGTACTATATTTGCCTTATTTCATATTTCATTAGTACTATATCTGCCTCATTTAAAAACAAATGTCATTGGAATTAACTTATTTTTATTTGGGTTTTATTCCGCAGGTTTCCTACCGGCTTTTTCAATTGCCAAGGAAATAAGCTGCCAAGATAACTGCGCAACAGCTTTAAGCTTTATGAATATGATGAATATGCTAGGTGCAGCTTTAGCACAGCCTTTTATTGGGAAGTTACTTGATTTACAGTGGCTTCACGATTCGCACCATCAAATATCATCTAATGCACATAGATTTTATACAAGCTTTTACTATCAAAATGCACTAAGTATCATGACATTAGCCCTAGCAGTTGCCATTTTGTTGCTCCCTTTTATCAAGGAAACCAATGGTAGAAGCCAACATCCTTAAAACCTTCGCATTTCTGTAATATGAAGGTATAATTTGCCTATTTTTTATCAGCTGTAACTAGACTTATGCCTAAACATTTATACATTAAAACCAATGGCTGCCAAATGAACGACTATGATTCAACGAAAATGGCAGAAGTTTTAGAAGAATCACACCAACTAACGCGTGTTGGTACACCTGAAACAGCAGATGTGATTTTATTAAATACTTGCTCTATTCGCGAAAAGGCACAAGAAAAAGTGTTTTCACAATTAGGTGTATGGCGAGAATTGAAAAAAAATCATCCCCATTTAATTATTGGCGTCGGTGGTTGTGTCGCGTCTCAAGAAGGCTCTGATATATTAAAGCGTGCTCCCTTTGTCGATTTAGTCTTTGGTCCACAAACGATTCATCGACTTCCCGAGATGCTTAACGAGGTCATTAATCATAAGAAAAAAGTCGTTGATATCAGTTTTCCTGAAATTGAAAAATTTGATCATCTCCCTAAACCTCGTGCAGAAGGACCATCTGCTTTTGTTTCTATTATGGAAGGTTGTAGTAAATATTGCAGCTACTGTGTCGTACCATATACGCGAGGCGAAGAAATCAGCCGTCCTTTTGATGACATCTTAGTAGAGTGTTATCAGCTTGCTGAGCAAGGTGTAAGAGAAATTCATCTCTTAGGGCAAAACGTTAATGACTATCAAGGTAATATGTCAGATGGAGATGTCGCCGATCTCGCCTTACTCATTCATTATGTTTCAGCTATTGATGGCATTGACAGAATTCGCTTTACAACCTCTCATCCCATTGCATTTAGTGATAATTTAATCCAAGCATTTGCTGAAGTACCTGAGCTTGCCAATCATCTGCACTTACCATTTCAAAGTGGCTCAGATAGAATCTTAGCGGCAATGAAACGCGGCTATACTTCCTTAGAGTATAAACAGCGTATAAAAAAATTACGCCAAGTTAGACCTGATATCAAGTTGTCTACTGATATTATTGTTGGTTTTCCAGGAGAAACAGACGAAGATTTTGAGGCTACAATGCGCTTAGTGAAAACCATCGGTTTTGATACTTCATTTAGCTTTATATACAGTGCAAGACCTGGTACACCAGCTGCTAATCTAGTTGATGATACACCCATGAGCATAAAAAAAGAGCGCTTATATCAATTACAGGCAGAGCTCAATCAAAATGCCAAACACATCTCAGAAGAGATGGTTGGAAGTAGGCAAAAAATATTAGTCACCGGACATGCTAAAAAGAATAAATCTCAGTTAGCTGGTAGAACCGAGTGCAATCGTGTTGTCAACTTTGATGGCAATGAACGTATGATAGGTGACTTTGTTGAGGTCCTCATCACTGAAGCACTGCCTAACTCCTTAAGAGGTAGAGTCATGATCGATGAGTTTGCAAAAATCGCATGATGAATAATAAAACAATCCAGTTAATCATACCATTAGAGCATAAAGGTGAGCGCGTTGATAAGACTGTTGCTACTCTTCTACCCGAGTTTTCACGTTCACAGTTAAATCGTTGGTTAAAAGACGGCTTAGTGCTTTTAAATGGAAAACCTCCCCAAAGCAAAGATAAAGTAAAAGGTGGTGAGCATATTTCCATTACTCCCCTGCTGACCGATAAACTAGATAATCATATTGCTCAAGATATTCCTTTAAATATTATTTATGAGGATGAAGAGCTCATTATCTTAAACAAGCCTCAAGGTTTAGTTGTACACCCTGGTGCTGGAAACCATGATAACACTATGCTTAATGCACTACTTCACCATGAGCCTGGACTAAGTAAAATACCAAGAGCTGGGATCATTCATCGAATTGATAAAGATACTTCGGGTCTATTGGTGATTGCCAAAACGTTATTCTCTCACAACAAACTCGTACTGATGATGCAAAGTCGACAAATTAAGCGACAGTACTATGCATTAGTCAACGGTGTCATTATTGCTGGTAATACCATCACGACTAATATGGCTCGTTCTACTAAAAATCGCTTAATGATGAGTGTTAGCCTACAAGGAAAAGAAGCTATAACGCATTATATTGTTAAAGAAAAATTTAAATCCCATACATTGCTTGATGTTTCACTAGAAACGGGAAGAACACACCAAATTCGTGTGCATATGGCGCATATTGGCCATCCAATCGTTGGAGACAGATTATATGGACATCGCAACCACTTACCCAAACAGGCCTGTAAAGAGTTAATTGATTTATTACAGCAATTTAAACGCCAAGCACTACACGCTTACCAATTATCATTTTCACATCCCAATGAAAATAAACCACTTACGTTTAATGCCCCT
>JAUICE010000028.1 GCA_030428185.1 Gammaproteobacteria bacterium | reverse complement strand
TGGTTATTCCATTCCGATTGAGAAAAATACCAAAGATTGAGGATTTGGCAAAGCTCAAAAACATGCATTATGAAAGGACAGGGGTATATCTTGAAACAATGGTTATTGGCATTTAACAATATTATGAGCGTGAAATTACGCTCATTTCTAGCGATACTAGGAGTTATGGTCGGAAGTGCCGCTGTTGTTTCTTTAGTGATTTCAGGCGAGCTAGCGACAGAAAAAGCACTAGAGCAGTTTCAAGCATTAGGTACAGAACTATTAGCAGTTAGCCTTTATCAAACAGATAAAAGTACTACGAATAATCATGGTCAAATAACTGTAAATGATTGGTATGAATTTAAGGAAAAATATCAGAGTATTGTTGACGTAGCCGTTTATTCTACGACTTACCGTGCAATCGTATTTGCTGGGCATAAAATTGAGGGTGATATAGTCGCTAGCGAGGATTCACTAGCTCGCATTATTAATATTCAACTAGATCAAGGGGCGTTTGTAAGCCATTTACATCAGTATGAAAAATATTGTGTGGTAGGGGCAAAAATTGCATCTCAACTCAGACGCCAGACATCAAAAAATCTTATTGGATTACCTGTAAAAATAAGTGGCTCTATTTACACTATTATAGGTGTGCTTAAAGAATGGAAAGAAAATGCTTTTTTTAATAGTGATATTAATCGATCTGTTTTGGTGCCGATTCGCGGCATCGGTCTTCTAGATAAAAATGCAGGACTTAACAGTGTTATTTTAAAACTCAAGCCAGACACTGACATTAGTTTGATGATTAATCGAATTAAAAAGTTTGTTAAAGAAAAGGCACCATCACTTAATGTGTTTCCAAGAAGTGCGAAGCAATTGATAGAAAGTATGAAGGCCCAAGGAAAAATTTTTACTTTATTGCTAGGGATTATTGGTGGGGTTTCATTGTTAGTCGGAGGTATTGGTGTTATGAATGTCATGTTAGTTTCGGTTGTTGAGCGAAAGAAAGAGATAGGGCTTCGTAAAGCAATTGGTGCGAATGCTCGTGATATCTTACAATTATTTCTCATTGAGTCTATGGTGTTGTCTTTTCTTGGAGGGTGTTTTGGAGTGTTACTGGGCTTGCTTGCAGCCTGGATCATTAGTTATATAAATGCTTGGCCGTTTAAGCTTCTATTATCCCCTATTCTTTTGGGTTTTATTGTGTCTGTGAGCGTTGGTGTGTTTTTCGGTGCTTATCCTGCTAAGCGTGCTGCGAAGCTCGATGCGGCTGAGTGTTTGCGAGCAGAGTGATTTCTTATGCTTTCATAAGTTATCAAGTAGCAAAATGCTTGAGTTTTAGGCATCGTTTGGGTATTATTGCTGAATTATTTTCTAAAGCATAGTGTTGTCGTTTTTGTAACATTATGATTTTACTAGTATTTTGAGAGTTTTATATTATGAAACAAGGCATCCATCCAGATTATAGTGATATCAAAGTCACTTGTAGTTGTGGCAATCAGATTAAGACTAAATCAACCCTCTGTAGTGATCTTACTGTTGAGGTTTGCTCTGAATGCCATCCATTTTACACCGGAAAGCACAAGTTGGTAGATACCGCTGGCCGTGTCGAAAAATTCCGCAATCGTTACAAGCGTAACAAAGATCAGGCTTCTTAATAGACGCTTGTTTCTTTTTATGATAGAAATGTCTAGATGAAGGCGCACATTATGCGCCTTTTTCATATTTAATTTTATGAAGAACGTTTAATATAAGCAGATATCTATATCCATTTGGCTATGGTGTTTGACTTATGAATTAAATGTATTAATAAAGTTCGGGAGAACCTCTCTTGGGTAGCAATGAATTAAAAGAAAAAGCGCTTTCCTATCATCAAAATCCACGCCCAGGGAAGCTTGAAATAGCCTTAACCAAGCCGACTGAGTCACAAGCGGATCTGTCATTGGCGTACACACCTGGTGTTGCTGAGCCAGTGTTAGAAATCGCAAAAGAGCCTTTGAAAGCTTATGATTATACGGTAAAAGGTAATTTGGTTGGTGTTATTTCGAATGGTTCTGCTGTATTAGGTTTAGGCGATGTTGGTGCCCTTGCCAGTAAACCGGTGATGGAGGGAAAAGCGGTTTTATTTAAACGATTTGCAGATATTGATGTATTTGATATTGAGGTCAATGCGAATCATTCACAAGACTTTGTTGATACTGTGGCGCGTATTGCACCGACTTTCGGAGGCATTAATCTTGAAGATATCAAGGCGCCTGAGTGTTTTGATATTGAAAGAACGCTTCAAGAGCAGTTAGATATCCCTGTTTTTCATGATGATCAGCATGGTACAGCTATTATCATTGCCGCAGGCTTATTGAATGCACTTGAAATTCAAGGTAAATCACTAAGTGACATTAAGATTGTTTGTGTGGGAGCCGGTGCTGCAGGCATTGCTTCTATGCGCTTGTTGGTCGCAATGGGTGCAGATAAAGACAAAATGTTTTTGCTAGACAGTCAAGGCGTTGTTCACAGTCAGCGTCCAGATCTAAATCCTCATAAATTTGCATTTGCACAGACGACTGATAAGAGAACTTTAGATGAGGCTATGGAGGGCGCTGATGTATTTATTGGTGTGGCTCGCCCCAAACTTCTAGATGAGCATTTGGTCGCTGAGATGGCTGAAAATCCCATTATTTTCGCTCTTTCAAACCCTGAGCCTGAAATTCTGCCAGAGCTTGCACAAGCCATTCGAGGTGATCTTATTATTGCAACAGGGCGTAGTGACTATCCAAATCAGGTCAACAATGTTCTTTGTTTTCCTTATATATTTAGAGGGGCGCTAGATGCAAGAGCATCTTGCATCAATCAAACCATGCAAATAGCGGCTGTACACGCCATTTGTGAGTTAACAAAAGAAGATGTTCCTGAAGAGGTCATGTCGGCCTATCCTACGCAGAAAGATTGGGCATTTGGCCCTAACTATATTTTGCCTAAGGCAATTGATCCAAGATTAAAGGAAAAAGTGTCAGAAGCAGTCTACCAAGCTGCTATTCAAAGTGGCGTTAATCGTTGTGAATAGAATCGAGAAAGGAACATCTAGGGAGATATATTTTGAGTAAAATCGTACAAAAATATTCATTTTTAGCCTGGCTGATTTGTGGCTTAGGTGCTCTTTTTTATAGTTACGAGTATTTGTTAAGAATACTGCCTAGTGTTATGGAGACGCCTCTTAGTGAGCACTATGATTTGACACCGGCAGGCTTTGGGCTTCTATCGTCATTTTATTACTATGCCTATGTGCCTATGCAAATTCCGGTAGGTATATTAATGGATATGTACGGACCCAGGCGGCTCTTAACGTTGGCTTGCTTTATTTGTGCTTTTGGGGCTTTTATTTTTGCTAATACGTCTTATTTTTGGATTGCTGTTTTAGGGCGATTCTTGGTTGGTTTGGGCTCTTCTTTTGCTTTTGTTGGTGTACTTAAATTAGCAACCCTTTGGTTACCACAGGACAAATTGGGTATGGTTGCGGGGTTAACAGCAGCCCTCGGTACTGTTGGTGCGATGATAGGAGATAATTTCTTAGGATTTATGGTTATCAAACTTGGATGGCAACCAACCGTTAATTACTCCGCTCTTTTTGGTTTTTTTCTCGTTGTATTATTGTGGTTTGGGCTTCGCGATAAGAAAGCATGCTCTCAGTATCCTCGCAAAAGACGGCGTACGACGCTCTCAACCAGCCTTACGGAATTGAAAGAAATAGCAGCTAACAAACAGATTTGGCTTGCGGGATTGTTTGGTGGTTTAGTGTACTTACCAACAACGGTTTTTGCAGAGCTTTGGGGGATTCCCTATTTGCATCATGCCTTTCATATGTCTGAGGAAGCCGCAGACTTTGGCAATTCAGTCATCTTTTTGGGTTTTACCATTGGCGCGCCAATTATGGGCTGGGTATCAGATCACTTCCATAGAAGGCGCGAGCCAATGATTTTTGGTGCCTTGGGCGCACTGGTTATGGCCTCATGTTTGGTTTTTATTCCCAATATGGCAAAGTATGAAATTTATGCCTGCTTGTTTTTCCTAGGTCTATTTTATAGTGTTCAGGCTTTAGTATTTGCTGTTGCCCGTGAAAATGTGTCTTTAGAGTCTGCAGGTACAGCGATGGCGATGACCAATATGATAGTGATGCTTGGTGGAATGGTCATACAACCTCTTGTCGGCTGGTTCTTAAATTTAAGCGCAAGTTGTCGTCTAGGACATAAGGCCTATGAAAAGCTTCTGTTGGTGAGTATGCCAAATCAAATATACACGGCACACGATTATCAGATGGCTCTTATTATTTTGCCTTTAGGTATTTTAATTTCATTTGTGTTGACATTTTTCATTCGAGAAACTCACGCAAAAGGAATAATGCTTAAATAATGGTCGCGCTTAAAAAGCATTACAAAGGATTATTTATTTGTTTGCTTGGAGCTTTATTTTACTGTTATGAGTATTTGTTACGCATTATTCCAGGAGTAATACAGCCTGAGCTTAGAGTTGCGTATGGCAATATATCAGCCACAACCTTCGGTACCTTAACCGCTCTTTATTATTTTGCTTATACGCCCACACAGTTACCGGCGGGCATTTTATTAGATAGATTTGGTTCGCATAAACTTTTAACCTTTGCTTGCTTTAGCTGTACGGTGGGTGCGTTCTTATTTGCCGATGTTTCAAGTATTTACTTAGCTTCTATTGGTCGTTTATTGGTGGGGTTTGGTTCAGCCTTTGCTTTTGTAGGCATTTTAAGGCTTGCAAATAGTTGGTTGCCTAAGCGTTATCTTTCTGTTGTTGCTGGTGTGGTTACAAGTTTAGGAATGATAGGCGCTATTTTAGGTCAGGTAGGCATGACCCAGTTGGTTGGTCGATTTGGATACCAGTTTGTATTATGGCTTTCAGCAATAATAGGCGTCGTAGTTACAAGCCTCGTTTTCTTATTTGTAAAAGATAATGATGAATATAAATCGCTGGAGCCTGCAGTACCGTTTGGACTGTTTTTTAAGCAGGTATTGGAAATATTCAAATCTTTTCAAGTGTGGATTATTGGTGTTGTTGGTTGTCTTATGTATTTATCCTTGTCCATATTTGCTGAAGTATGGGGTAAATCGTACTTGATGATTGTGCATCACTTATCACCATCTACTGCGGCACTTTCTATATCATTTGTATTTTTTGGTTGGGCGCTGGGCGCGCCATTTTGGGGACTCATTTCAGAAAAAACGAATCGACCTGTCGATATTCTTTTCTTAGGTGCTATTTTTGCGACTCTCTCGATTACACTTATATTGTTTATATCGACCATGAGTAGTTCTTGGCTAAATTTTCTAATGTTTTTATATGGCTTTTTTAGCTCAACCGAAGTGTTGGTATTTGTATTAGCAAGAGATATAGCCAAGCCCCATCTTGTGGGTTCTATCTTAGCAGTGGTAAATATGATTATTATGGTTGGTGGTATTATTTTCCAGCCTTTAGTTGGTAAGTTACTGGATATCTTCTGGGACGGTCGCATGATGGGCATGGTTCGATATTATAGTATCGAAGATTATCAGTTAGTCTTAGCTTTTTTACCGTTATCCACAGTCATTGTGGCTATTTTAGTCTTTTTTATTAATCACAAAGAAAACTAATACGTATTCACTTCCTTTGGATATAGTTACTTTTTTTGAGGTTCACTCAAATCTTACAGCTCTAGATATCATGCTTAGTCCTTAATTGGTTCAAAGTTTTAACAAATCACTGTCCACTTCTAATGAGTAAAATGAATACTCCTATTAAATGTTTTCCTGAGTATAGAGATTAAGTGCTTACTTAGCATTTTTCCTTAAGTATTCGATAAGGTAAATTTGTTAGACTAAATTAAAGATATAACATGTTCATATTATGGCAATTTCAAATAAAAAACTAACGGCCCTTATTAGGCATTACTTTGCCCATCATGAAGTGACGTTATCTGATATCCCAGGTGTTTGTGTGGGCTATACAGCTTGTGCCATTACCGCCGCTTTTTTAGGTAAGCAGCAACTTGGGCGTTTTTATCAACGAATGATTATGCTAAAAACCTATGAATATAGGCCGGGTGACTTAGTGAAGGATATTTTGCATGCCAAGGAAAAGCTCAGGATCTATCAATTAGCGGGATTTGGCCAGGTGAGTTATGAAGAGGAACTACTAGCGGAGCTTCCATACTTTTTTGAAGCCGTATGGCTTTATCAATGGCCTTACGATTTCTATGAACTGTCAGGCACCTATAAAAAGCAGTCGTTCTATCAAATGCAAGAGCTATTAGCGCCAAATATGTTGACATCGTCTATTAAGAAGCTGCACCGGAGCTATTTGGCGATATCTCAAGCTGAAATGTTAAGTTATTTAAATGAGTTAGAGCTTATTTTACATAAGCCACAGGTCATGATGATCAGTAATGGTTATCATCGGTTTGCTTTAATTTATCATGCAAAAGTCAATTGTTGGTCTGTGCTAGATATTGAGCGAAAGGATAGCACGATGCCCGTGCTGAATAAATTACAAGTAATGGAGGAGATATGCATAGGAAGTTACAGCATTTTAAGAGTTGATTTCCTTTGTCAAAGCCTAGATTTAGGACTTCAAGCGAGCATACAGAAACTAGAGCAAGCAATAACGCAAGCTGAGATATTTAATTTAGAGTTTAGGCATACCAATCTACTGTATCTTGCTTACAAGGCGAGGGACATTGATGTTATTTCAAAGCTTGAAGAAAGTGGTGCAAGACTTCCTCTAAATAGCGCTATGAACGCTATCGATACTGTCGTTGAGCTTGGTCGAGTTGATACGTTTAAATGGCTCGTAGAGAATAAATTTGTAACGAATCAAAATGCGCAGCGTTTATTCAATATTGCTTGTGCCTATGGGCAACAAGACCTATGTGAGTTTATGTTGAACGAGAGTGACTTATCTGTTGATATTAATTTTGAAACAGAACAAGGTGTTTCAGCACTTTTTATTGCAGCAAAGCATGGTCAGGATACTTTATGCATTTGGCTCGTTAATCAGAGAGCGAATACTTCTAGCTCAAAGTTAGGTAGTTTTACCGTTTGGTTAAAAAATTGTTTAAATAATGATAGGTTGGCGTTAAAAATTGAGTCACTAGAGCTGATCAATGCATCTCGCACCTTAAGACTCCTCAATGGGCGTTCGCCATTTTCTAGCCAGGCTAAAACAAAAAGTATGCCGATACATACTGGTAGCTTATCTCCAAGTATCTGAAGTGGTTACGATTAGGTGGCGCTTAAAAATACGTATTGTGAAAGGACAGGGGGGTATAACACTTATCTTTTTTATATCATATATACAGCGCAAGCAGCTCTTTAACTTTTTCTCGCTTCTGCCCATTACAACTAATATGACGTTGAATCTCAAAAGTTGTGATTTCGGCATCTTTGTATAAACGTCGAGCTTCAGGAGTATCATGATTGGAAATCAAGACAGGAATGCCTCTATTTGCAAGGGCTTTTGCTATAGTTGCAAGCTTTCTTTGTCGTTGATGATTAAAATTTTTGCTTGTATATGAGGTAAAACTAGCACTTTTAGATAGCGGTAAATATGGTGGATCACAATAAACAACGTCTCCTACTTGCGCATGACTTAAGGTTTCTTCAAAGTCAGCAAATAAGAATTCAGCACTTTTTGTTTTTTGATGAAAATATGTCATTTCTTCTTTTGGAAAATAAGGCTTAATATAGCGGCCAAAGGGAACGTTAAAGAGACCTTTTTGATTATAACGACAAAGCCCATTGTATCCATTGCGATTTAAATATAGGAACAGTCGTGCACGAACATTTTTGCTTCTAGTACGGTTAAAACGCTCTCGACACAAATAATATTGCTCCTCTTGGTTGTATTTGGATGTAAAGTAAGGTTGGCACTCCTTGATGAAGCTCTCTCCATGCTGTTGAAGTTTTTGGTAAGTAATTAAAAGATCAGGATTTTTTTCTGCTAGTAGATAAGTTGGGTACTTTGTATTCAAAAATAGAGCGCCAGAGCCTGTAAAGGGCTCAATAAGCCGCTCGCCCATGGGTAAAATAGGCTTAATTTTGTCCATATAGCGGTATTTATTACCTAACCATTTAAGAAACGGCTTCAAATCTTACTCCACATTAAAGAAGATGCACTAGTGTAACGTGAGAATAGTGTATCTTCTAAGTTTTTGTTGCAATCTTTGCACTGCGTTTCATGTAGCCTACTTTTCACAGAACTAACTCTATGTATCATAATCAATTTAATTTGCTTTCTGATAAAAGGTTTTTACCTATTTGCATCGCTCAGTCATTACAAGCGTTTAATGATAATGTTTTTAAACTTGCGATGTTGACATTAATTAGTTATCACTTGGTCTCAACAGCACAAGCGTCTGCTTATTACCAAGCAATTGGTACAGCAATTTTTATTTTGCCCTACATTTTTTTCTCAGCAACATTTGGGCAGCTATCTGATAAATATCATAAGGTTTCTTTGATTAAGTTGGTTAAGGCGCTAGAAATTGGCATTGTGGCTTTTGGGGCTACCGCTCTTTTAATGAAGAATATTACGATGATGATGGGTGTACTATTTATGCTTGGATTGCACTCGACATTCTTCTGCCCTCTAAAATATGCAATTTTACCTGAGCATCTTGAAGAGGATGAGCTTATTGGCGCAAATGCCTTGATGGAAACAACATTGATCTTAGCCATTTTGGTGGGCACGCTTTTAGGAACAATCAGTATTGGTTCATCAAATCTTTCGGCAGGCATATTACTTGTTAGTTCAGTCATGACCGTTGCTGCTATTGCGGGTTATCTTGTGACGAAATATATCCCATATCACTCTAGTGTTAACTCAGAAGTCGATGTTGATTTAAATTTATTTCGTGCGACATGGAAAGTATCAAAAGATGCTATGGCAGATACAAAGACAGCCTTGGCTATTCTTGGTATATCGTGGTTTTGGTTGTTAGGTGGTGCATTTCTTGCTGAACTTCCAACGTATACTAAATACACATTACATGCTGAGCCAACAGTTTTCGGATTCTTTTTGTCGCTTTTTAGTGTAGGTATTGCAGTTGGTTCACTACTTGTTAATCGAATGCTCAAAGGGCGGGTAAACACTCAATATGTTCCTTTAGCTATTTTTGGTATTACTGTTTTTACTGTAGATTTTTATTTTGCTACACCAGTTGTATCTGAAGCTGGAAAGCTCATCGGCTTAACTAGCTTTTTAATGAATAGTGCAAACTGGCAAATTTGCTTCGATTTATTTATGTTGTCGGTTTGTGGGGGCGTGTTCACAGTACTCTTGTATACCGTTTTACAAGTTAAAACAGATCACAGGAAGCTAGCTCGGGTTCTAGCAGCAAATAATATTTTTAATGCTTTATTTATGTTTGCCGGTTCCGCCTTACTTGGATTGTTTACTCATTTTGGCCTGACTTCACCAGCAAAAATTTTAATGCTTGGTATCTTAAATACGATTATTGCCGTCTATACATGTAAGCTTCTTCCTTATGACTTACTAAAATCTATTGTTAGCTCTGGCCTCAGAATGCTTTATAACGTTAAGGTTGAAGGCTTAGAAAACTATTATAAAGCGGGTGAGCGAACCATCATAGTCGCTAATCATGTTTCGTTTATTGATATTTTATTCTTAGCAGCGTTTCTTCCTGACAAGTTTGTTATGGCGGTAAATACTTATAGTGCAAAGCGCTATTGGGTGAGGCCTTTTTTACCGTTGGTTGAAGCGTTTCCTATTGATCCAACAAACCCAATAGGTATGAAAACGATTATTAAGCTTATTCGTTCTGGTCGAAAGTGTATTATTTTCCCTGAAGGTAGGCTGACTATGACTGGTACAATCATGAAGGTTTATGAAGGCTCAGCGATGGTTGCAGAGAAATCTGGTGCTGAATTATTACCGATTTGTATTCGTGGTGCTGAGTTAACACCTTTTTCAAAACTAAAAGGGACTTTTAAGTTGCGCTGGTTACCAAAGGTGACCGTCAGTATTCTTCCGCCACGAAAGTTGTCTATTCCAAAACACGAAAGCCTCAGAAATCGTCGTGAGCAGGCTGGTATGCAGCTCTATAATTTAATGACTGAGGTGATGTTTGAGAGTTCAAATTACCAGAATACTTTATTTTCGGCACTGATAGATGCGAAAAAAACGCATGGCGGTAGCCATATTATCTTAGAAGATTTAAAGCGTAATCCTATCAATTATAATGGTCTCTTAACCAAAACCTGGGTGCTTGGGCAGCACTTGAAAAATATGTCACGCCAAGGAGAACCTGTAGGTGTCTATTTGCCGACGAGCGCCGCAGGCGTCGTCACTTTTTTTGCCTTAAGCTTGTATCATCGTATTCCAACTATGCTCAACTATTCCATGGGATCTAGTAGCTTGTTGGCAACCATTGAAACTAGCGAAGTGACAAAGATTGTAACGGCAAAAGCGTTTATTGAAAAAGCGAAGCTAGAGGACATTATTAAGAAGGTTGAAAACAAGGGCATTAAAGTGATTTATTTAGAAGATTTGAATATTTCATTTTTTTCTAAAATATCTGGGCTTATTAAATCTAAGTTTGGAAAGTTTTTTTACGAGCCCCAAAGTTCGAGTGAAACGGCGGCTATTTTATTTACTTCTGGTTCTGAAGGGTTACCTAAAGGCGTTGCGTTAAGTCATAAGAATTTATTGGCAAATGTATATCAGCTATCAACGAAAGTTGCTTTCAATCCTAGAGATATTGTTTTTAATGCACTACCGATTTTTCATTCATTTGGACTTACAGGTGGAGTGATATTACCTATCACCTCAGGTGTAAAAACATTTTGCTACCCATCACCACTTCACTACCGTATTGTCCCAGAGCTAATTTATGATACAGATGCGACTATTGTATTCGGTACCAATACGTTCCTAACAGGTTATGCTCGCTATGCGCATCCGTATGATTTCTATAGTGTACGTTGTATATTTGCTGGTGCTGAAAAGTTGTTGCCAGAAACGCGAGTCAAGTATGCTGAAGAGTTAGGTGTGCGAGTGTTTGAAGGCTATGGTGCGACAGAAACAGCTCCTGTACTTTCAGTCAATACCCCAATGCAATATAAAGCAGAAACAGCAGGAACATTATTGCCTTGTATTGAGTATAAGCTAGAAAAAGTGCCTGGCATTAAAGAGGGAGGACGCTTGTATGTCAAAGGTCCAAATATTATGAAGGGCTATTTGTTTCATGATAATCCCGGAAAAATTATTCCTCTAGAAGATGGTTGGTATGACACCGGTGATATCGTAAAAGTAGATGATGGTGGCTATATCAATATTTTAGGACGGGCGAAACGTTTCGCAAAAATTGCAGGTGAGATGGTTTCTTTAGGCTTTGTTGAGCTATTAGTCAGCCAGCGTTGGCCTGGAATACTTCATGCGGTTATGAGTCTTCCTGATGATAAAAAAGGTGAGAAGCTTTTGTTGATCACTGAAGAGCCTAGTGTTTCAAGGCTAGAGCTTGCCAATTTTATTAAGGAATTAGGACAGAGTGAGCTGTTGATCCCTAGAGAAATTAGCGTGGTTAAAGAAATTCCCGTGTTGCCTAGCGGAAAGATAGATTATGTTACATTGAAGACAATGTTACCAACATTGGTTGCTGTTAAAACTACAGAGATAAACAAACAAGTACAAGAGGCAATTGCTTAAAGGTTCTTTTTTGACGATTAAGGAGAGTTAAGGTGAAAAAAGTATATATATTGATGGTATCGCTATGTTTTAGTGTCAGTGCTGTTGCAAATCGTTGTCATGAATTAGACATCACGATAACCAATCAAACTGGACACTCCTGTGTTCTCATAAATAGTCATTTAAAACATGGAAGCTATTCAGATAATACGATGACTCAACATGAGCTTATCAATCACTCTGAGAGTGCTCCTTTACATTTAACTCAATCGGCACTTTATGGACCAGACTTAGAGCTTACTTATTTATGTGGTAGTAAACGAGTTGTCCTCAAGTCACAGCAAGATGCTTGTCATGTTGCCTCAGGTGCAGTGCATCCAAAAGTTTTAGCCTCTGATCGAATAAAGGCAAATTTTTATAAACAACAAGGAAGTATTATTTGGTCTAGGCACGGTGAAATTCGCTGGATGCTATACTAAACTCTGTTAAGTTTTTAGGAACAAGAAAGCCCATTTAGCAGTCGAATCCAAAAAAGGAACAGCAATTATGTTGACGACCTTGCATGTGAAGAATTTTACTATTGTTGACGAGCTATTCATTGAGTTTGGCCCCGGTATGATCTGCTTCACCGGAGAAACAGGGGCTGGTAAATCGATTACTTTAGATGCGCTTAGCTTAGCGTTGGGCGCTAGAGCTGATCATGGTATTGCGCGTCCTGGGACAACACAGTGTGATATCACCGCAGTCTTTACAGTGAAAAATAATCCCTTGGTCCAAGCTTGGCTAAGCGAGCAATCATTAATACTCACAGAAGAAGCAGAGCTGACTTTAAGGCGTGTCGTAACTACTAAAGGGCGCTCTAAGTGTTATGTTGAGGGTGTTCCCTTTCCACTAAATAAGGTAAAAGAGCTTGGGCCCCTACTGGTTAATATTCATGGCCAGAATCAGCAGTATCATCTTTTGAAATCTGATATTCACCGTGAACAACTTGATGCATTTGCTTTGCATGATGACAAGCTTAAAGAGATGGCTAAAATTTACGCTGAGATTCAGAGCATTGAGCAACAAATTAAAACAATCGTTAGTCAAAAGCAGGATGAAAATGCACTTGCGCTTCTTAGATATCAAGTTTTAGAGCTTGAAGAACTTGCAGTTGGTGTCAATGAGTTTGAGGCGCTGACTAAAGAGCAGCAGTTACTCAGCCATCAAAAAGATTTAGCTAATAAAATTGATCATTGGCAGACTCTTATAAAAGAAGATGATAACAGTGTTCTTGCTTTACTGTATCGAATCAAGCAGGACATGAGTGAGCTATCTCATCAGAATATGAGTCAACTACTAGAGTATATTGATAATGCAATTATACAGTGTGAAGAGGGACTAGCAGAGATTCAACATAGTTCTAGAGACTTTGAAGAGAATCCAGAGCGTTTGCAGCAGGTAGAGAAGAGACTAGAAATTTTATTTGATGTTTCTAGAAAGCATCACATTCGCCCACAAGATTTATTCGTACATTTTGAGACCCTACAAAAACAGTTAAACAACTTTGAGCAGTCTAATAAAGCAGTATGTTTACTAAAAGAAACGTTAGCAAAAAAAGAAGAAGAGGCTAAACATGTCGCAATGGAACTTCATCATATTCGCTTAAAAGTAGCTATTGAGCTTTCTAAAAAGATCACCCAGGCTATTCAATCTCTTGGAATGCCTGATGGAGAAGTCGATGTTCAGGTGTCTTTAAAAGAGCAGTTATCACAAAGTGGATTAGATAAAGTAGAATATTGGGTCCGTTTGAATAAAGGCATGGATAAACAGCCACTTTCTAAAATTGCCTCTGGGGGTGAACTGTCGCGTATCAGTCTTGCCATCCAAGTGTTAACTGCTGAAAAGAAAGAATATCCAACATTGGTGTTTGACGAAGTTGATACGGGCATTGGGGGTGTTCAGGCTGCAAATGTAGGTAAGTTGTTAAGACGACTCGGTGATCATACGCAGGTATTTTGTATTACTCACCAAGCTCAAGTTGCAGCTTATGCAAACACACACTTTTTAGTCAAAAAAGAATCTTTAAACAATCAGACAGTTAGCTCTTTTATTAAGCTTACAGAAATAGATAAAATTTCGGAATTGGCCCGTATGCTGAGTGGTGAAACAATGACTAAAGAAACCAAGCAACATGCGAAAAAACTACTTGAGCAGGCTGAGCAGTAACTTCATATCATTATTACAGAAAACAGTTAGCTTTTACTGCAATTTTCACACAGGCCATATAAAGTTAAGCTATGATCAGTGATTTTAAATCCTTTCTGATGAGCAATTTCTTCCTGTTTTTGTTCAATTAACTCATTATAAAACTCGATGACCAGTCCGCACTGTGTACACACCAAGTGATCATGATGCTCACCATCACATAATTCAAAAACAGAAAGGCCGCCATCAAAATGGTGGCGTTTGATAAGACCTGCTTCTTCAAATTGTGTTAATACGCGATAAACAGTTGCTAAACCAACGTCTTGCCCCTCATCCAGTAATGCCTTATAAACGTCTTCAGCACTTAAATGACGATCTTTATATGCGCTTAATATTTTGAGTACATTTTTTCGAGGAGCAGTTACTTTAAGGCCTGCTTGCTTTAAATCTTGACTATCCATTCATACAAACTTAAATTGTCGATTAAAGTCGAAGTCGCTATTATGGCTAATTTTTGGCGTGTTAGCAAAAATAACACGAATAATAGACAAAAGGATAAGTAATGAAATTGAAGCTGTTTTTGATAATACCGGTGCTATCACTGTCTTTAGCATCTTGTCTTAATTATGATTTTACAGGAAAAACAATTAAGCAAGGTAATCTGATTAGTGAGAAGAAATTAAAGCGTTTAAAGATAGGGATGAGTAAACAGGAAGTATTACTGGTTATGGGATCTAGTTTGGTAACACCACTATTTGAGAACGATCGTTGGGATTATGTGCAAACCACTAAGCCTGCTAATCAGAAAACAAAGGTGAACAGCATTTCGTTATATTTTAGGGGTGAGCGGTTAAGTCGCATTAAAATCTTAGAGTCAGATATACATCACTAATGCTTTTTATATGCTCACGGTGAATCTATTTGCGTCACCTTTATTTTTAAGTATACTGGCTCAATTAGTGAGTTAATTGAGCGGTATGTTTTATGTTTGATCTTGATGATGAGCAGGTACAAGAAATTAAAAGAGTCATGGAGTTGATTGATTCTGCAGATTATTTTAAGCAAATGGATAGGGGTAAAAAGCTACTACTGACACTTATAGAGCAACCAGTTGCATTAGGTTTGTTAAAAGGCAAGGTACAGTCTCCAATTGGTGAGGGGGCGATAGAAAGTAGCCGTAAGAGTCGAGCGTTACTATTAAAATTTGGATTGACTGATGAGATGCTTACAGCCTCTCATGAGGATTTTGATTATATGACTTTGCTGTTTGGTTTTGTCGCCTGTCACTATCCAGTTTTATTAACTGAAAGAGCGCGCAAGGATGGAGAGCAGCCTAACTTAGATACCTTAAAGATGTCTTTTTTAGATATATTTGAGACCGCTAAAGGAGTGCGTCTTTCATTATGTTTTTGTGATAAGCGTATATCACAGAAGCAGTTACGAGATTATCATTATAGTGGTTTTCCACGTTCGATTGATACGGTCACGTTGTTTGAAGATTCTACTGCTCTTATAAAACTTATTAGTAGAATCACGGGGGTTGACCAAGCTTTGATTAACGTGATGCAACAAGGAGCTGATACACCGGTTGTACGATTTGATTTTAATCTTAAGGATCAAGCGTCGATATTTCGTATATTGAATATGTTAATTGCCTCTGGAGTGGCCCTGGATAATGAAAAAGGTGAGCATAACGAGCTTATTTATATGCTAATAAAAACAGAGCTTAATGCAGGTGAACCGAATAACCGATTATTAAGAGAATTATTGTCTATGACTCGCTCAAGTAAGGAGCTTCAGAAAATGGTTGTTAAGTTCTTTACAAGCGAGCTTATCAGCAGAGGTAAAGTTTCCTTTGTTGCTGGTGTTTTAGATACGACTCCCGAAACTGTGCTGAAGGTTCATGCGATGGCAAATACTAGGCTTGCTTTGGATAAGTATGGAGTATTTAAGCCGGTTACACAGACGCTAGAGCATCATGTAAAAAAGGTTTCGTTAGACGATGATGAACGGCGAATAGTCAAATGCCACGAGGCTCCATTTTAACTATTAGGATTAATTAATGCTGTCAGAAGAATTAAAAAAAAACATTAACCAAAAGTTTTTTGATAAAGAAGATTCTTCTTGGCAATCATTTGAATGCACGGTTCGTAATAAGGAACTTGCAAGAGAATTGTTTTTAAGTTTGGTTGAGCAAATGGAAAGTGGCTCAATTATTCACATGTCAATTTTTGATTATCCAGAGTGTCTGGATGATATTTTTGAATTTATCCGTGCGCATAATGAGATAGCGATAGATCAATCTAGTATTGAAAGCTTTTTATTAAAATTAAAGGAAAAAAAAGCGCTTGTTGATGCAAATCGACCTTTAGAGAAATCAATTTGGCACCCACTATTAACCAAAGAGGTATTTACTTTAGAGCGAATCAAACATCTTAATAAATCGAAGAACAAGAGATTATGTGATTTTTTATATGCCTTAAGCGTAAAACTTGCTGAACCTCCACAAAAGCTAGCACTAGCTAAATTATCTAAGTCTAGATTAGACGAACTGTTAACCTATATTGAAACTCGTATATATAAAGCTCAGGAGCTAACTGAAGGAGACGTTGAAGAAACTTTTGCTTGGTTTGTTTTGCATGATAATCAAAAGACGATAAAAAATCGTGCATATTTTTTACGTCAAGGTATTGACCGTTCGTCTGATGGCGCCATAGGTAAACATTTTTTTAATCGTCATCATCAATTGACTGCAACCAATATTCAAACAGCGTTACCAAGATCGAGCGATAATTTTGTTTTCTTAGGTGCTTATTATTTAAATAAGCGAGATAACTCATTTGAGGTTTTTTCTGAGCCATATACGTTACCTAATTATCTGGCTGATCCTGTTGTGCGCTATATCTTTATACCTCTAGGTAATGGCTCTCATTGGCGAGCGGCATTTATTGAAAAACAGGCAGATAAACTAGCGTTAACAATTTTTGATAGTTTAGGCCAAAGCAGTGCATCAGTCGCTCAGAAAGAATTGATCGAGCTTTTAGAAAGCTCAACGGATAAAGAGCTATCTGTAAGCACCTCATCACCTCAGCATCTGCAAAATAATCATTTTTCATGTGGTCATTATGTAGTTGCCTATGCGCATCATTTAGTTAAGGTGCATCGAGATGATGGTTATGATGATAAAGTTGCAGAAAGCTTTTTAGCCAAACAAGAAACAATCACTCAGGTAGTCGTTGATTATCATGATAGTTTTTTTGGTCATGAGCGGCAGTTTCAACGGGCATCTCGAGAAAAACAGCGCGTACATAAAAAGGCAAGTCCTTCTAAATACTCTGTTAGTGCTTTTGATAATGATAGTATCCATAGTGATTCTGAGTCAGTCGGGCTAACATTTTTTAGTAGTGATAAGCTAGAGTTATCGCACCAATCAAATCGTACCGTGAATGGGTTTGAACACTTTCACCAGGCTTTGGGAGGTGATATTCATTTAGAAGATCCTTTAAAACATCGAGCAGATATAATCAGACTTAGAGAAATCATTGCTCGTTTAGAAAATAAGGTCCATTTTTTTTGCTTTCGCTTTTTATCCTCAGGCAGGATTAAAAAAGCTCAACGTCTACAGCAAGCGTTGTCCTCATTTCTTAAAAAAGAAGATGCGATACGTCAGCATGTACTTGCCGATAAAGACATCGCACTCGCTTGTGATAGCTATCGTTACTTTGGATTTTTTAATCGCTTGATAAACAAGAAGACACGAACACGTTTAGAGTTAGAGTCTTGTGAGAAGACTGACTCATTGATAAAATGACTCCTTTTGCCCATTTTGGCGCATGTCTATGCAACACATCCATATTCAAAAAGCAAAAACCCATAACTTAAAGTCGGTCGATCTGACTTTACCTCGTGATCAGTTAGTGGTTATTACTGGCCTTTCAGGCTCTGGAAAGTCTTCATTGGCTTTTGATACATTATACGCAGAGGGACAGCGTCGTTATGTAGAGTCATTATCAGCATATGCCAGGCAGTTTTTGTCGATGATGGAAAAGCCAGATGTAGAGTCGATTGAAGGTCTGTCTCCGGCTATTGCCATCGAACAAAAGCAAACGAGTCATAACCCTCGCTCAACTGTTGGTACAGTCACAGAGATTTATGACTATCTACGTTTATTATTCGCTAGAGCTGGATTGCCTACCTGTCCTACACATCATACAACCCTACATGCTCAAACCGTGAGTGAGATGGTGGATACGGTACTTTCTATTCCTCACGGTACAAAATGTATGATTCTGGCGCCTGTCATTAAGGAGCGTAAAGGAGAGCATCAAAAACTATTTGATACCCTTGCACAAAAAGGCTATGTACGCGTACGCATTAATGGTGAGGTTTTTGATATTGACCAGCTACCAACATTGAATAAAAATAAAAAGCACACGATTGAGGTGGTTGTTGATAGATTTAAAATAAAAGAAGATCTTGATTTACGCCTTGCAGAGTCATTTGAAAATGCACTGGTACTAGCTGATGGTGTTGCAACCCTTGCTTTTATGGATGGAGAAGATGTTGATAAGAAATTTTCAGCCAAATTTGCATGTGCCGAATGTGGATATTGCTTAACTGAATTAGAGCCCAGGTTATTTTCTTTTAATAATCCTGTGGGGGCTTGTGAGACTTGTGATGGCTTAGGTGTTAGGCAGTTTTTTGATGAGTCTCGTGTGGTTCACCATGAGGATTTACCCTTAGGTGGTGGCGCTATTCGTGGCTGGGATAGAAATAATGTTTATTATTATAGTTTGTTATCATCACTTGCCACACATTACGAAATAGATATTCATACCCCCTTTAAAGATTTACCTGAAACATTTAAAAATGTTTTATTGTATGGAAGTGGTAAAGAAAAGATTACCTTTCACTATCAGCGTATTCGTGGGGGCGTGAGTAAACGCACACATACCTTTGAAGGGGTTATTCCTAATATGACTCGTCGTTATAGGGAGACTGATTCAGAGCTCGTTCGTGATGAGTTATTAAAATATATGAGTGCACAACCTTGTCCTAGCTGTCAGGGGGCGAGATTATGTGAGGGCGCACGTCATGTGTTTATCGATAAAAAAAATATTTCTAATATTTGTGGAATGCCTATTGATGAGGCTTATCATTTTTTTGATACCTTATCATTAAGTGGTAATCGTGGTGAAATTGCCAGTAAAATCGTTAAAGAAATTAAAGCGCGCTTAAGTTTTTTGATTGATGTGGGCTTGGAGTATTTAAACTTATCGCGTGGTGCGGATACATTATCTGGTGGTGAGGCGCAACGAATTCGTCTAGCGAGTCAAATTGGCTCAGGCCTAGTTGGAGTGATGTATATTCTTGATGAGCCCTCAATCGGGCTTCATCAGCGTGATAACACACGTCTATTGAAGACGTTGAAGCACTTAAAATCTCTGGGTAATACGGTCATTGTCATTGAGCATGATGAAGATGCGATGCTCGCAGCGGACTTTTTGGTTGATATGGGTCCAGGCGCAGGTAGCGAGGGAGGCTATGTTGTGGCCAAGGGCACGCCTCAAGAAGTGATGGATCATCCAAAATCACTGACTGGAAAATATCTTTCTAAACGTTTATTAATAGAGGTACCAAAAAAACGCACGTCTATTGATGGCAATCGAATCTTAAGTTTAACGGGTGTTAGAACCAATAATTTACAATCTGTAGATTTGCATGTGCCCCTAGGTTTATTTACCTGTATTACTGGAGTATCTGGCTCGGGGAAATCAAGTTTAATTAATGACACATTGTATCCAATTGTATGTAATCAGCTAAATCGTGCAAGTAAAACCATTACGGGTGAATACGATAGTATTAAAGGTTTAGAGCATTTAGATAAAGTGATTGAAATTGATCAAGCACCTATTGGGCGTACACCTCGCTCTAACCCTGCCACCTATACAGGTTTATTTACACCTATTCGTGAACTGTTTGCGGCAACTAAAGAAGCTAGATCTCGGGGTTATAAGGCTGGACGATTTAGTTTCAATGTAAAAGGAGGGCGCTGCGAAGCCTGTCAAGGCGATGGTATGATAAAAGTCGAAATGCATTTTTTAGCCGATATTTATGTAAACTGCGATACGTGTCAGGGTAAACGTTATAATCGTGAAACACTGGATATTATGTATAAAGGAAAAAACATCGATGAAGTATTATCGATGACGGTTGAAGAAGCCAGTGAGTTTTTTGCTAATGTTCCAAGCTTAAAGCGTAAACTAGATACGCTGATAGATGTAGGACTTTCCTATATTAATCTTGGTCAAAGTGCTACGACTTTATCAGGTGGTGAAGCTCAACGTATTAAACTTGCCAAAGAACTTTCAAAACGAGCAACAGGAAAAACTTTATATATTCTCGATGAGCCAACAACAGGATTGCATTTCCATGACATTAAGCAGCTATTATCAGTTTTGCTGAGGTTAAAAGGTGATGGAAATACTTTATTGGTCATTGAGCATAATTTAGATGTGATAAAGACGGCTGATTGGCTTATCGACTTAGGGCCTGAAGGAGGAGTTAAAGGTGGGCAAATTGTTGCATCAGGCACTCCTGAACAAGTATCAAATGCTTCAAGATCTTTTACAGGTACATTTTTAAAACCGTTACTAGAGCAAAAAAAAGCAGGTTGAAAGGATAGGGGTACATAAAATAAAAAAATTTTAAAGACCTCATATTGCTAAGGATTATTGCATCTGACATTATGTGCCTCTAAGGATTGGGGATAAGCGATAAGGATGTAATGGAGTATGTGCCCAGGTAATTTCTTTAGAAGACGTCATAAGTCAAAATCTCGTCTACCAGCAACTGGTCAAGAACTTTTAAATGCGAAACATATTGCTAGCTGGCTTACAGATGCTGATGTTTTTCAAGAAGCACTGTCTTCATTAACTGATATTGAGGATAAGCTCAAGTTTTGGCAGCGAGTTATCACTAAATTGACAACGGCGCATCGATTAAGATCTTTTTTAAGAACAGATGGAGTTCAAACTGCTCTTTGCGAGTTACTTAAAGAGTGCATTAAGAAAAAAGATAAGTGGCCAGATAATATATATATAGAATCCATACTACCCTATCTTGCTCTAGACACGCTTTGTCAAGCACCACAGGGTAAAACCACACCGATATTGGTTGATATAGCTATTGGACATCTAGATACATTAGTAAACCAATTTGAGTCACATGAAGGTTTCGTAGACCTTTTGGCTGCATTAATATCGCATATAGATGCCTATGGTGAACTATCGAAGTTATTTTTTGATAAACATCATTACTTATCAAAAAAACTAATTGAACTTCTTTCAAATTTTAATACAAATACTGAGATTCAAGCTTCATTATGGATGGCGTTAATGTCTTGTGATAAAGGGAGAGCATTCTTAATGTTTCACCAAGATACAATTCAGTTTACTAAAGAGATAGCCGATGAATTAATTACTATGTTTAGCACGTCTGAGACGCCCGAAGTATTATTAATATTATTACTCACTTCTGCAAATCATACAGGAGTTGCTAAGTTGCTTTTTGATAATGAAAGTAATATATCGCGAGTATTACAAGACTTTTTAGTTAAAAATGACTTATCTCAAAATATAGAAGTAAGTCTTTGGATAGCGCTTGTATCTACAAAAAAAGGCAAACAGTTTTGTTTAAATCATTTAAATCTCTTAAAAGAGCGCATGAGCGACCTGCCATTTATCGCACAAAATGAGAATAAGAGGTCGTTGTTTTTTTATTTAATTAACGAGCTGCGTATGGATCAATTTTTTCATACTACAAATAGATTACAAGCAGTGACACAAGATTTTCTATACGATGAAGTGGCGATAGATTCAAAACAGAAGACAAGAAATGTTGATATACTACTGAAGGGGAATATGGTGTTAACTTTTAGGCTAATAGTAGCTAAAGATGCGCATATATTATCACTACTAAAAAAAGATGAGGTAAACACTTTATTTGATCAATGCCGGAATAAAGAGCAATTGATAGACTACTTTTCTGTAGCACTAAATTCAATAAAGAGTTTTTTTGCTATAGAGCAAGCGCTTTATTTGGCAGGTCGGCTCGATCTATTTTATGAAAAAGCTATGCAGAGAGCTCTTGCCATTGCTTTGATAAAATCTGAGCAGTCACTGACAGCAAGTGATGTACAACGTATGATGCAATATATGCAGTCGACAGCGCTAAATTATCAGTTTGAGAGAAAAACCCCTGTGCATATTCTTCTACAGCATCAAGTTGGGGTTGAGCATTTAAGAAAATCAGAGTATTTTTATCGTCAGCTTTTGCCGCAAACATTAGGCATGAAAGATCAGGCGACAGATCATACACTACAGCAGTTGATTGACTTTAGCGATAAAGTGGGTAAGAGTTGTTTAGTTTTTCAAAACATGTAAATCGTTAAGAGGCGGAATGACGCACCATCTATGGATTGAAGGTGCTATTGATTGATATTTATTATGGATGATGAATATGGAAAAAAAAGCAATTCACGCAATTATTAAGGGAAGAGTGCAGGGCGTTTTCTTTCGCGATAATGCGCTTGCCAAAGCAACTGAGCAGGCGATTGCCGGTTGGGTGCGCAATAATAAAGATGGAAGCGTTGAGGTGCAGGCAAAAGGAGAGCCTAGCGCTATTGAGCAATTTAGTCACTGGTTAAGACAAGGGCCACCCTTGGCAAGAGTTGATGATGTAGAGCTCAGCCCTATATCTGTTGATGAAATTACATTAAATCGATTTGTCATCACTGATTAGAACGCATGTTTTGTGCAAAATAAAAAAATACCGCTATATTTTTGCTTAACATGTTTTTTTTTGAGATCTTTTATGTTGGGCAAATCATTTTTAGCCATTTTTATATCATAATTACTAATATCAAATAGTTACGCCAACACCTTCGTTTTTTATCCTAAAGCACATCGCTTCAAAGCCTACGATGATAGAGGACGTGTGGTTAAGGTGGGTAGAGCATCGGGTGGCGCCAATTATTGTCGTGATATTGGTAGGCGATGTCGCACGCCTGTCGGTGTGTTCCGTATTATCAGTAAGCGAGGGGCTTCTTGTCGCTCTAGTCGTTATCCGCGAGGGCGCGGAGGGGCTCCGATGCCTTATTGCATGTTTTTTAGTAAGTATTATGCTATTCATGGCTTATACGATGTTCCTAAGCGTAACGCCAGTCATGGATGTATACGCGTGACTCCTGCTATGGCACGGTGGTTGCACCGGTATTTTATACGTATTGGTACACGGGTTGTTGTTAAGTCTTATTAGACGATACATATCAACAGAGCAACTATACCCCTGTCCTTTCATAATGCACGTTTTTGAGCATTGCCAAATCCTCAATCTTTGGTATTTTTCTCAATCGGAATGGAATAGCCATTCTTCAATCGAAAAATCCAAACTTTGAACATTTGACTGCGCTCAACCTAATAGATAACTATAAGTTTTATGTGGATTTTTTATAACGTTAGACAAAAAGATTTGTCTGTGGATAGAGAGATTAAATTTGAGTAATAACAAAGTCTATTGCGATAATTTAATCTCTTTAGACCACAGTAAATATTGAAGTCTAAAAACGCGTATTATGAAAGGATAGGGGTATATGACTAGACTGCATAAGTTTATTGGTTTTTGGACACAAGAGCGCTTAACCGTTTTAATGATGTTTATCGCTGTAAGCAGCCTTTTGTATGGGGTTCATCGTGAGCAAATTAACCAACATAATCAGACGCTTAGACAAGCTGGTTTTGAGCTGTTAAAAGTAAGCAACCAGTTACAAACTTTAGTTCATCAAGCACATTATGCGCGGAAAGTGAAAGGTGCTTACCTAGTCGGTTGGTCTTATGTGTTATTTGTTAACGATATGGCTTTTTTTCTTGGTATAAAAGTTCAACATGACGCCAAAAAACTTATTGTTAGGTGGAGAGCTCTAAATAATGATTTCTCTAACCCAAAGAATTTAAATGATTTTTTGATTGGTCTAAAAAAATTGCGTAAGGCGACAAAAGACAGT
>JAUICE010000027.1 GCA_030428185.1 Gammaproteobacteria bacterium | reverse complement strand
GATTCTCGCCTGTATTGATGTGTCATCAATGCACCTGGATCGCCAGTTGTCCAAATTGCACCAAATCGCTTACCCTACATCTGCAAATTAACAAGCTTAAATGTCATCACTGTTTATATCAAACACCTACTCCACATGAGTGTCCAAGCTGTTTAAGCACACAACTGTTACCGATTGGCACAGGGACAGAGCGACTTGCTGAACATTTAGAAAAACAGTTCTCAAGCTATCGATTACTACGGGTTGATAGAGACACCATCAAGCATAAAGGTGAATTAGACGAAAAGCTACTCATCATCGATAAAGGTGAAGCTGATTTAATCATCGGTACACAGATGCTTGCTAAAGGGCATCACTTTCCCAAGCTTTCTTTAGTCATTATTGTCGATATCGATGCAAGTTTTTATAGTAGCGATTTTCGTGCTTTAGAGCGTTTAGGACAGCTCATTACACAAGTCTCAGGACGGGCTGGGCGTGAAAGCAGTGGTGAGGTATTATTGCAAACACTGCTACCCAATCACCCCTACTTTAAAGAGTTGCTCGAAAACAGCTATGAGCAGTTTCTATTACAACAACTCAACCAAAGACAAACTATGTTACTACCGCCCTTCACATCCATTGCGCTTATTCGCATTAAGGGAAAAAAACTCAATTCATTGATGACACATTTAATGACCCTCAAAAAATGGCTTGAGACACAAAACTTTGCTATTGAAATCCTCGGACCACAAACTGCTCCCGTTGAAAAAAAAGCTAACCTCTATCACTGTCAGTTATTGATTAAAGCAAACACCAAATCATCTCTTTATGCCGCTTTATCAGAGCTTCGTCAATATATTCTAAACCATCAAACACTAAGCCGCCTTACCGTCAGTTTTGATGTCGATTGCCAAGATTTTAGTTGAATGTAAAAAAGAGCGTTTCAAGTACCATGTCGATATGCTATCGTCATCGCACTTTTATGTAGGAGTCAGATATGAAATTTCTTAAAATCCTTTTGCTTTGCTTACTTTGTATTTTTTCTCTAAACACCTTTGCAACCAGTGACAACAATAACTGCGGTAAATTATCTGTTGCTATTACCAATAACACCAATAGCACTTGTCACTTAGTATGGGAGCATTTGAATCATGGGTATTACACATACTCCACATTCCCACCTGCATTTATTCCATCTGGAATGACATCAATGCCTGTTGTATTAACACAATCAACTTTTGGTCCTTCCATGGAGCTTCGTTATCAGTGCGGCAATGGAAAATCAATTACTTTTCAAAGCCAACAAGACGTATGTATCTTTTGGGCTGGAAAAATCCACGCCAAAATACTCTCTATCAGTAATTTAAATCCTCAAACTTTCAAGCGTGAAGGTAGCTATCTGTGGAGCCAACACGGTAGTCTGCAGTGGATTTTGAATTAAGTACAAATGATATATATACCCCTGTCCTTCCATAATGCGCGTTTTTAGACTTCAATATTTACTGTGGCCTAAAGAGATTAAATTATCGTAATAAACAAAGTTATTACTCAAACTTAATCTCTCTATCCACAGGTAAATCTTTTTGTCTAACGTTATAGAAAGTTTTAATAAATCTTATAGTTAGCTTGTAGGTTGAGCGCAGTCAAATGATTAAGGTTTGGATTTTTCGACTGAGGAATGGTTATTCCATTCCGATTGAGAAAAATACCAAAGATTGAGCATTTGACAACGCTCAAAAACGTGCATTATGAAAGGACAGGGGTATAAAATAGAAATGATTAAGTTCGTTTAAGAGATTGATGGTAAGTAATAGCTTGGTCTATTGCGAACCCTTTCATCTCTTAAACTAAAAAAATATCTAAGCCTAAACTAACATTACAAAAAGATAGAGATATACTATCGAGTAATCTCATATAATGAAATTGCCGTCGCTACTGACACATTCAAACTTTCTACCTGACCCTGCATAGGAATATGAAAAACTTTATCTAAGTGCTCTCGGGTAAGGCGACGTAACCCTTGTCCTTCAGAGCCCATCACTAATAAAACATGGCCTGAAAAATCAACTTCTTTCAAAGCATCTTGGCCATCCATATCAGCACCATACGCCCAAGCACCCAATTCCTTAAGCAATGTCAAGGTGCGCGCTAAATTGGTAACCTGAATATAAGGAACCGTTTCAGCACCCCCACAGGCAACTTTTCTAACCGTTGCATTCAGTGGAGCACTATTATTTTTAGGCACAATAACCATACTCACGCCAAATGCATCTGCTGTTCTTAAGCACGCCCCAGCATTATGTGGATCAGTAACACCATCTAACACCAAAATAATATTTCTTGTTTGACGCTCAAAAAGCTCTGGAATATCGGCCTCAGAAAAAGACTCTAATGACTTGATGCTTGCGACAACCCCCTGATGATTAACATCTCCAACGCGACTCAATAATGCTCTATCATCACAAAGCTCAACGCTAAGACCATGTGTTTCAGCAAGCTTAAGCACCTTACTAACTGCTTTATTTTTTTTATCTCTCAATAAGAAGATTGAGCGAGCATTTCCTTGCTCAATGGCTTTAGTTACAGCATGAATGCCGTAGGTATAGTGAATACTCATACTAATTCGAAATCTATTTTTCGTGAATCTAAATCCACGCGGATGACTTTAATGCGTAGTTTATCACCTAAGCGATAAGTTTTACGACTATTTTCGCCAATTAGACGATGTCTAGTCGCATCAAACTGATAATAATCATCAGCTAAGCTACTCATATGCACTAAACCATCAATAAAAATGTCGTCTAAGGTTACAAAAACGCCAAAGTTAGTTACTCCACTGATATGCCCATCATAGTCGTTACCCACCTTATCTTGCATATACTCACATTTAAGCCAAGCCATGACTTCTCGAGATGCTTCATCAGCACGACGCTCATTACGCGAACAGTGTCCTCCCATCTCACCCATAGTTTTTTCATCATATACAAATGGAGAATCGGTATGTGTCATTGAATGAATAATTGCTCGATGAGTGATTAAATCTGGATAACGTCTAATAGGAGAAGTAAAGTGCGTATATTCATTGTACGCCAAACCAAAATGGCCTTCATTTTTAGGAACATATTGTGCTTGGGTCAATGAACGCAACATCACCATTTCAATCAGTGACTTTTCAGGCTTATCGTCTAATTGTTTAAGTAAATCACCATAATCTTTGGGGTGTGGCTTCCTTCCCCCTTTTAGCACAAGGCCAAAGCCCGCGAGAAACTCTCGTAGACTATTAGTTTTTTCTTCAGAGGGTGGTAAGTGAACACGATAAAGAGACGGTATTTTTTGACGCTTAACCAAACGCGCAGCAGCAACATTTGCTGCCAACATAAACTCTTCAATTAAACAGTGCGCCTCATTTCGTCTTAATGGTAAAAATTCTTTAATTTTTTTCTGCTCATCAAAAACTATCTGAGTTTCAGAGCTTTCAAAACTCATTGCGCCTCTTATAACTCGTGCTTTATGTAACACTTTATACAATTTGAAGGCAGCCGTTAAGTTTGGCATTTTGCAAGGAGCATTACCTCCTTCCATCACTTTAAACACTTCTGTATAAGTTAAGCGTGCCTTTGAATGAATCACTGCTCGATAGAACTTTGAGCGTGTCATACGACCAGTTTCAGAAAAAGTCATATCGCACACAACCGTTAATCTATCAACATCAGGATTTAATGAGCATAATCCATTAGATAAGGCCTCAGGCAACATCGGCACAACCATGGTAGGGAAATAAACAGACGTCGCTCGATTATAAGCTTCAGAATCGAGAGCACTTCCTGGCTTTACATAGTGACTCACATCGGCAATTGCCACCTTCAACTGAAAGCTGCCTCCTTTCCTTTCTTGACAAAAAATTGCATCGTCAAAATCACGAGCACTCTCTCCATCGATGGTAACAAAGTCATCTTGTCGCAAGTCTTTTGCGCCATCCCAGTCTTCCTTATTCACTTCTTTGGGAACACTGGCGACCTCTTTTAGAACCTCATCTGGCCACTCAAAAGGAAGATCATGACTAAAAATAGCCATTTGTGTTTCTAGCAAAGGCGCTTTATCGTGACCTAAGATCTCAATAACTTTCGCAACACCTGGATGACGTTTGTTTGGATAGGCAATAATATCAACCACAACGACCTGTCCAGGCTCTGCACCGTTTAAGTTATCAGCAGAAATCATCATCGCCTGATTAAAGTGCTTGCTATGAGGCTCAAAAAAACAAACTCCATTTTTTGTTACAAGCTTTCCAACCATGCGCGTGTTTGCATAAGTTAATACCTCATGAATCCGTGCTTCACGCTTTCTTTTTTTTGTCCCTGGTAGTTCATAAGCCAGTACTGTATCACCATGCATTGCTTGACGCATTTCGCTTGCTGAAAGATAGAGATCTTTACTTCCATCATCTGGAATTAAAAATCCATAGCCATCCCTATGGGCAGAAACCGTTCCACGAATCAAAGAAAGTCGTCTTAAAACACAAAATCTGTCGCGTCTGTCTTGCATGAGCTGGCCATCGCGACACATTGCTTTTAAACGGAAGTTAAGGGCTTCAATATCGCCCTCATTTTTTATCCCCAGGGCCTTGAACAAATGCTTAAAAGAAACCGGACGCCCGACTTCCTCAAGATAATCAAGAATACTTTCCCGCGAAGGGATCGGGTTTGCGTAGCGTTTTTTCTCACGCTCATAATAAGGATCAGCAAATTTGCTTTTTTTGGCCACAGGTACAAAAATTTAAAACACGTTTCATTGAGTGTAACTTATCCAAGAATACATTGAAATCACTTTACTCAATCGAGCGTTTACAGCATCATTGGCGAAAAATTGCCGGCATTGCCCAATGAAAAGTATCCCTAGATTAATTTTCTTCACACTTATCATTCTAAGCCAATATTTATATGCAGAATCTCCTGCTGATTTTGATAAAGCAAAAAAAACAGGGATTAAAATTTTTATCACGCACCGAAATACGCTCTATTGTCATTGCAATTTCGATACTGAAAAACATATCACGCTATCTTCTTGCCATATGCAAAGTGCAAAAAATCATACCCGAGCTTTTAAAATGGAGTGGGAACACATGGTCCCAGCATCTCATCTTGGAAAAGGGCATGCGTGCTGGACGGAAAATTTATGCACAGACTCTCATGGAAAGAAATATCATGGCCGCGCCTGCTGTAGCCATATTGACTCTGTTTTTAAGCATAAAGAAGCCGAGCTTTTCAACTTATGGCCAGCAGATGGTTATATTAACCAACTAAGAGCCGATTACGATTATGCAGATTTACCCTCTGGTGATACGAGCTCTGGATGCAACTTTAGTGTAAATAATAAACAACACCTCGTTGAACCATATGGTGACGCAAAGGGGATAGTTGCTAGGGCCAGTTTATTTATGGCCGAGCACTATCATATTCAGTGGACCAGCGAACAAATTGAGCGTTTCCAAAACTGGAATCACTTATATCCACCGAGCAAATGGGAACGCGAGTGGGAAGAAAGCATCTATAAATTAGAAGGCTACCATAATCGATACATACATGATTATGCTTAAGCTAAAAAAAACATAGCCAATGCAAGACTTAAAATAAGTATGGCTGCGATACGTTGAACGAGTCGCTCAGGAAATAGTCTCGATAGCCTTCCACCGATCATTAATCCCAATATGCCACCGAATACAAACGACATAAGCCAATAAGTATCGATAACGCGATAAGATAAATGGCAGACCATACCGGCAAGTGAAATTACCATCACAATCAACAAGGATAACTGGCCGGCCTTAGAAACAGGCATTGCTAAAGATAAGGCTAAAACAGGTACTAATAGTAATCCGGCGCCTATTCCCAAAAAACCGCATAAAAATCCTGATAACAAACCAAGAGAAAACAATACTATCCAATGAGAGAGTGCAGGTTTCTTATCGTAGTAGGTGGTCGGTACCCTTCGATTAATAAAGGCCAGCACTTGTTCTTTTAACCATAAAAAGCACCCTACACTCGCCATTATTATAGAGAAAAATAGCAATAAATAGTGCTCTGAAATATGATAACTGACATACGTACCCAGAGGCACCGCCAGCACGCCTCCAAAGATGACCATAGCTGCCACCTTATGCTCCAACGTCGTCCACTTTCGATAAGACAACATACCAACCAGTGCACTAAAGGATATCGTAGCTAAAGAAAGAAGAAGCGCCTTATGAACAGAAACATGAAATAAAAAAACAAATAAAGGCAAAATAAGGATAGCACCGCCACCGCCAGTAATACTTAAAGCAAGCCCTCCAATACCGCCAAATAATGTTGCTATCATGATTTCCTCTCTTTAAAGTCGTTAAGCGAATAGTTAGTGTTTTTTAACGGCTTACAGCAACATCTAGTCTTGATTTTTTATCAGTTAACCATACTTTATAGTAATATTGCAACTCTTGCTCTATTTGTTGTTGCATTATACAAATGTTGCAATCCTTAAATGAATAAGTAACATCATGTAAATCAAGTTAGATACGTAGGTAAAAAAATGGACAGCACAACAATTAATGCTAAACAAACAACACATGGCTCGCTTGTAAAACTAAGTGAAGCACTTAGTCAACAAATTCTAGGACAAGAAGATCTCATCAAAAAAATACTCATCACCCTTTTATGTGATGGACACCTACTCGTGGAGGGCGCTCCAGGTCTTGCAAAAACCAAAGCCATAAAATCGTTAGCAAATCACATCGAAGGTTCTTTTCATCGCATTCAGTTCACACCTGATCTTCTTCCCAGCGATTTAACCGGTACTGATATTTATCGCCCCCAAGACTTGAGCTTTATTTTTGAACAAGGCCCACTGTTTCATAATATCATTCTCGCCGATGAAATTAATCGAGCACCAGCAAAAGTTCAATCAGCTCTTCTTGAGGCAATGGCTGAGCGACAAGTAACTATAGGTAAAAAAACCTACCCGCTTCCTGAGCTGTTTTTAGTGATGGCGACACAAAATCCAATCGAGCAAGAGGGAACCTATCCACTTCCTGAAGCACAGCTTGATAGATTCATGATGTATGTCAATGTTGATTATCCTAAAGCAAGTACTGAGCTTGAAATTTTAAGGCTAGCTGAGAAAGAAGCTTTATTTCCTTTGAAAGCACAATCGATGCCTTTTCGCATCAAGCAAGACGTTATTTTCAATGCAAGAAAGGAAGTGTTATCTGTTCACTTAAGCGAAGGCCTTGAGCAGTACATTGTCTCTTTAGTAATGGCAACACGTAATGCAAAAGCCTATAGTCAAAACTTAAGTGATTATATTGAGTTTGGTGCAAGTCCTAGAGCAACCATCGCTTTATCTCGCTGCGCTAAAGCTAATGCTTATTTAGCCAGCAGAGATTACGTAACACCTGAAGATATACATGCCGTTGTCTTTGATGTGCTTAGACACAGGCTCATTTTGACCTACGAAGCACAAGCAAAAGGTGTTTTAATCAATGACATGATCAGCGAGTTAATATCGCTTGTTGCCATTCCATAAGTATTTTATGATGAACGAAAAAAAAGGGATCACAGTTAGTCTAAATGAACTGATGGCGTTAAATCCAAATAAGCGCCAATGTTTTATGCCTAAAAAACTTTCGGCCTATGAGGGTCTTTATACGGACAAAAAAAAAGGTCAGGGCATGACGTTTGCTGAAGTGCGTCATTATCATCCCGGTGATGATATTCGCCATATGGACTGGAGAGTCACTGCACGTACTGGAAGACCACACATAAAAATGTATCATCAAGAACGAGAGCGCCCTATTTTTATCGTTGTTGATTTTAGTGCTTCCATGTTCTTTGGCACAAAAGTCTCACTAAAGTCAGTTACAGCTGCCAAATCAGCTGCAATGCTAATTCATTTCTTTTTATCACAAGGCGATAAAGTAGGCGGTGTAATATTTTCTAGTGAAACACACGACTTCTATAAACCTAAGCTTAAAAACGAAGCTTTATTGCCCTTGCTTCATGGTCTATCGAAATATACTGAGTTCTATACACATCAAGGAGCAAACAGTTTAGAAACTATTTTATCCTCACTGCCTAAGCTATTGCCAAATAACGCTGCCGTCTATATTTTTAGCGACTTTTTTGACTTAAATGATGACTCGATTGAACTACTAAAAAAAATATCTGCAAAAACCAGTTTAACAAACTGCTTAGTTGCAGATGTCGTTGAAAAAGTTGCACCAAAACCTAGTCAATATACGATTAGCGATGGGACTGAGTTCAGCCTTCTTGATCTCACCCCTACAAAAAATCGCAAAGAATACACCAGCATTTATCATAAAAAAGTCAATCGTCTAAAGAGTGAGCTGTTAAAAGCCGCTCTAATAGAGCTGGACTCTCTCACGCCACTTGATGACTTACTTTTTATGTCACAAAAAAACACCTCAAAAGAGGGAAGTCTCGTATGAATGACTCTTTATCACAACTAAAAGAGATTAAACTACCCAATGCTATCGGATTATTTCCCTTAGCTTATGGTTGGTATATTGTTTTTGTACTTTTGTTGACAGCTGTACTGCTTGTTACTTATTTTTTATATCGATACAGACAACGCTTAAAACCTATTAAAAAAGCAATGTCTGAGCTTGAAAAAATAAAAACAGCTATACCAAAACAAAGTAGACAAAAAACTGCAATAGAGCTTGTCACCCTAATCAAACGTTTCTTAATGTATTACTATCCTCGGAAAACAATAGCTCCACTATATGGTAAGAGCCTAGCGAAAAAACTAAATGATGAGTATTGGATTAATACATTGATTGCTTTAAGTTATGAGAAAGAGCATGAACAAGCGTCGCTTGATCTGATTGTTGAGTCTGTTGAACAATGGATAAAAAAGGGAAAACATGTATCACATTGAATATCCTCTTGTTTTATTACTTCTGCCATTGCCACTGATTGTTCATTATTTTTTGCCACATAAAAAATTTTATAGTGGTCAGGGTTTAAGAGTGCCTTTCTACCATAAAATGAGCGCGATAAGTTCTCATTATAAGAGTCATCTTACAAAAACTGAGCGTTTATTATTATATCTTATGTGGTTGTTTTTTGTTCTTGCTCTCGCAAAACCCATGTGGGCCGGTCCACCACAGCTCATTCGACAGGAAGGTCGCTCATTAATGCTTGCTCTGGATATATCTGGCAGTATGCAACTAAAGGATATGCGTTATCAAAATATGCCTGTCACTAGACTCATGGTTGTCAAAGAAACTGCAAAAAAATTTCTGCATAAGCGATTAGGCGACCGAGTGGGATTAATATTATTTGGTTCTAAAGCATTTTTGCAAACTCCCTTAACATTTGACTCTAAAACAACATTACACATGGTAGATGATGCTACCGTTGGTTTGGCTGGACAAACAACCGCCATAGGAGATGCAATTGGACTTGCCGTTAAACGCTTATTACATATTAAAAAAAACTCTAAGGCGCTGATCCTTCTAACCGATGGTGTTAATAATGCTGGTGTTATTTCGCCTATGGATGCAGCTAAAATTGCTAAATCAAATCATATAAGAATCTATACCATAGGACTTGGTGCAGACACCATGACGGTTCATGGCATATTTGGTGACAATATTATTAATCCATCAAAAGATTTAGACGAAAAAACATTAAAGGAAATCTCCAGTCTAACAGGTGGTGTGTTCTTTAGAGCTAGAAACATCGCTGACTTACAAAAAGTATACGCAACAATTAACCAATTAGAACCGACTGCCGAAAAAAGTAAATTTACAAGACCCTTAGTTGCCTATTATTTCTATCCACTACTACTCTCATTTTCCTGCTTATTACTACTGATATGCTCTCCCCTACTGGGGGGTATTAAGCTGGCTGCTTTAAGGAGGGTTTATGTCTAACTTTATGTTTATACGCCCACACTTTCTTTATCTTTTTATCCCACTTTTGATCGTATTTGGCATCAGTTACAAGAAGAAACGACTGACACAATCATGGGCGGATATTTGTGATCCACACCTATTAACTTTTTTAACAAAAGAAGGCTCTAAGCACTTATCTTTGAGCAAACTATTACTGTTTTGTATGAGTACGCTCATGATACTCGCATTAAGTGGCCCATCGTGGCAAATAAAGCCACATCAAACTCTAGATAAACACAGCTCGCTCATGGTATTACTAAATTTATCTGCCGAAATGTCAGCAAAAGATATAAAACCCTCGCGTTTGGCACGAGCTAAGTTCAAGCTCAATGATTTATTTAATATACTACCTGAAACCGATATTGGTTTGATTGCCTTTACAAAAGAAGCTTTCTTAGTCTCTCCACTAACACAAGATACCGAAACCTTAAAGTTATTTTTCCCTGAACTACGTATAGAGACGATGCCAATCGGCGGCTCTAATATCTCTCAAGCCATTAAACTTGCCCAACAAAGTTTACTCAGTGCAGGCAAATCCACTGGACATATATTATTACTGACAACCGGAAGTGCTAGCAGAGAAGCTTTACGCGCAGCTAAAAGTGCATATCAACATGGTTATCGAGTCGATATTTTGGCATTTGGCACACGATTAGGCGCCCCAATTATTAATGAAGAAAACCAGCAAGTGATGAGTAAATTAAATAAAGCCATGCTAAAAAAATTAGCGCTTTCTGGTGGCGGCATTTATCAATCAATTACCAATAGCGACAAAGATATACAAGCACTGGCTCACAACATCACATCAAATAATGCAGTGAGTAAGCAACAACAAAATATACTCAATACACGTTCTGATGATGGATATTTTCTACTCTGGTTGATGCTGCCATTGATTCTCATATTCTTCCGCCAAGGCTTTCTTAAGGAAGCAATTTCATGAATAAACATATCACTTTCTTTTTTATTGCTTTTTGGGGAATTAAAGCCGATGCGCAAAATTTTTTTCAAACCCCCGATCAGCAAGCCTATAAGCTGTATCAGCAAGGTAAAATAAATGATGCTGCAAAGTTATTTAAAGACTCTTCTTGGAAAGCGGTGGCAAACTATAAAAGCAAGCATTACAAAGAAGCTTTAATGCTTTTGAAAAAAGATACTAAATCTTTCAAAAATTTATATAATTTAGGAAACAGCCTTGCCCATCTACATAAATATCAAGAAGCAATCAGTGCTTACAATGAAGCGCTCAAATTAAATCCAAATGACAAAGATACTCTCTTTAATAAAAAGCTTGTGGAAAAGCTTTTGCAAAAAAATAAGAAAGCCAACAAAAACAGTAAGAAGCAACAGCAACAGCAACAGCAACAGCAACAGCAACAGCAACAGCAACAGCAACAGCAACAGCAACAGCAACAGCAACAGCAACAGCAACAGCAACAGCAACAGCAACAGCAACAGCAACAGCAACAAGCAGCAGCATCAGCTAAACACAAAGCAAATGCAAAACAAAATAACGCACAATCTAAAAAAAATTTTAGAAACCGAGAAAAGAGTCTGGCAGAAAAGCAAAAGCTTAGACAAATTCCTGATAATCCATATGGTTTGCTTAAGCAAAAATTTTTAAGAGACTATTATAACCGACATCCTGAGTTATGGTGATCACAATGAAAAATATACTATTGACCGCTTTACTTTTAATAACAACATCAGTACAAGCTGAGGTTAAGCTAAAAATCACCCCTAGCAATCCGTCATCTAATGATGTTATCGCTTTAACCTTTGAATTTAATACGGCAAACAACATCCCCCCTCCTGACTTTTCACCACTAGAAAAAGACTTTGAAATTCTAAGCACGGCTAAAAACTCTAGTGTGTCTATCATTAATAATGTTGTTAAAGCGAAAACATTTTGGCGCGTTGATGTTTCGCCAAAAACATCAGGAAAAGTCATCATTCCAAGTATTAAAATTGGTCATGAAAAAACCAAATCCAGGACATTACTCATAGGCAAAATAAAAAAAACATCATTTGATGGACGTAAAGATGTATTCTTACAAACAACTATCGACAAAAAAACACCTTATGTACAAGAAGCAATTACCTATACTGTCAAACTTTTTTATAAAAGTACTCTGACTTCTGGACAACTTATCGCTTCTCCTCAAGCAAAAAATGCAACTTTTAAAAAGCTAGGCTCTGTTTTAGAGTATCAAACTAAAGTTAAAGGGCAGGTCTTCAACGTTAGTGAGCAGCGCTATGTCATATTCCCAGAAAAAAGTGGTGATTTAAATATTTCAGCGCCAATTTTTGAGGGGGCTGTGCGACAAAACCAGTACTCTCAACTAAGTTTAATGACACTGGATTTGACGCACCCTATACGTATCAAAGGTAATTCCATCAATATAAAGGTGTTAAAAATACCAAGTAGTTTCCCAAATACACATTGGCTACCTGCATCTACTTTTACCGTGAGTGAAAAGTGGCAAACTGACAATGAACTTAAAGAAGGTGAGCCTATCACGCGTAAAGTGACCATCACCGCTAAAGGCTTATCCGCTTCACAACTTCCAAACTTAAAGTTCACTGCACCTTCAGCTATGAAAGTGTATACGCAAACACCAAAAACTAGAAGCGACTTAAATAAAGGTGAAATAAAAAGTCAAAAAACATTTGTTGTCACTTATATACCTTCACAAAAAGGCTCATTTACTTTACCTAAATTAAGTATTCCATGGTGGAATATCAATACAAACAAAATTGCATACAGTACAATTTCCAGTAAAACTTTTAATATCAATGCGTCAAATAAAATTGAGAATCCCCCCACACCACCAACCATCAATATCACCACAAAAACTGCACCATCTGTTATGAAATCTAATAGAATAAATTTTATTCCTTGGCTTCTGGTTGGTATTCTATCGCTTAGCTGGTTAATATTTTTTATTAAAAACCGCTTGCAAAAAGTTAAATTAATTCAACATAACACTTCTATAAAAAACAATACTAACGAAAGCAAACACCAACTCAAGCAAGCCTGCTTTGCTAATAGTATTATTGCCACACAAGAGGCATTAATTGCAGAAGCAAAAACTCACTATAAAAATAAGACCATTCATCATATAAGTGACATTAAAGCAAACGCTAAAAGCCTAAGATTAAAAGAAGCCATCAGCAATATGGAGCGTTGTATTTATGCAGAAAAAGGTTCTTTTGATGGCAAAGAGTTATGGCAAGCTTGGTTGAATGAAAAAAATCTAAAACGCAATAAACACAAAGAAGATAATTTTGATTTACCGGCGTTTAATCCTTAAAGCATCATCGCCTGTTTTATCATCTGCTTTTTCAAGTAGGGCATGTTAGATACTAAATTCATGCCCAACCCTCTTAAGTAGCCAGGCAACCCTTGAATAGAAAAAAGATCTTTTATACCCGACATCATCGATATGGTTAAGGCGTTATGTCCCTTTCTTGCACGCTCATAACGCCTAAGCAACTGAAAATCACCAAGGTGCTCGCGATGTAATAATAGTTCACTAGTCAATACAGCGACATCTTTTAAGCCTAAATTCAAACCAAGGCCTGCAAGCGGATGAATAGTATGAATGGCATCGGCAACTAAAGCAACTTTAGGCGCAACATACTGCTTGCAATGTCGTTGTATCAATGGAAAGCTAATACGCTTAGAAACACTAATGACGTTACCTAATCTATGCTCAAAAGACGCTGCTAAAGCTCTAGTAAATTGCTCATCATCATAAGCCATTAATTTTTCAAATTTAGGACTTGTGCACGAATAAACAATTGAGCACTCTTGTGGTGATTGTAGTGGTAAAAAGGCTAGAGGTCCTGATGATGTAAAAATTTGATAGGCTTTTTTCTGGTGGGGCTGCTCAGTTTTAACGTTTGCAACAATAGCATTTTGCTCATAACTCTTTGCCTCCGTTATCAAGTTCAATGTTTTCTTTACCCATGAATTTGCACCATCTGCAGCAATCAGCATTTTTGCACGAATCGACTGATGCTTCGTATATAACGATGCATTATCGTTTAACTCTAGAGCAATCAGTTCACTATTATCTAGAAGCGTTACTGTAGGCATTTCTGATAGACGATTCAGTAAACTAAGCTTTAATGCTTTTTCACTCACAATATGTCCAAGATAAGGTAAAGAAAATTCAGTTGAAGAGAACGTCAATAAGCCTTTCGAATTCTGATCGCAAATTTCCATACCCAAATATGGTGAGATATCATCTTTTGGCCATGTGTTAGTTGTATCAAAAAGCCTCTTAGATGCCTCATTAATGGCAAAGTATCTAAGTGGATGAGCAATACTATCAGACTTATCTAAGGAGGCTTTATCTAAGACGATAATAGATAAGCCTTCCTGCCCAAGAAGAGCTGCAGCCATTAACCCAGATATCCCACCACCAATAATTGCCACATCATACATCACAGCGTTAACCTCTTTGTTCAACAGCGCTTAATGGAACCCCAGAAACTAATCGTGCATTGTTAGCGCTAAAACCCGCAGCAAATTGCACAAACTCCGACTGAAGAGGCACAAGACCGTCCATCAGCATTAATGCAAGACTACGCATAAATTTCATTCCTAAAAAATGATAAGAAAAGGTTTTAACTAAGTTATCCGTAAACAAGCGTATATTACGCTGATCTGCTATACGCATCTGTTGATAGTGCTCTAAGGCCTTATGTAGTGACATGCCATTCTCAATAGAAAAAAGTGTCTCGGCCATAAACGCAACATCTCTTAGTCCCAAATTAAGCCCTTGGCCAGCTATGGGATGTAAACTGTGTGCAGCATTACCGATAAAAACTACGTGATTATGCACTGTCTCACAAAGATAGCTCATCGTTAAAGGGAAACTGTTTCGTTGTCCAATAGCCAAAAAACGCCCTAATCGATAACCAAATGTTGACTGCAAACTTGTGATGAAGTCTTCATCAGAAAGACTAAGCCTTTCTTGTAGTGCTAATGGAGACATCACCCAGACCAGGGCTTGGCGATTATCACTTAAAGGTAGCAAAGCCATCATCTCATCATCTAAAAATCGCTCAAATGCAGTATATTGATGTGAGCGCTTTAGCTGTATGTTACAGACCAGTGCATGCTGATAATAAGCGTGTGTATGAACCGCTAAATTCAAACGTTTACGAATACTTGAGTTCGCACCATCTGCAGCGATCATCATTTTTGTTGACACTGTAATGTCTTTATTATCATACGAGAGCTTAAGGCTTGTCTTTTCATCTGTATGTTCACAGTCTGTAACAACTGCTGGTGTCCACAGTTTAAGATTTTTAATTTGCTTTAGTTGCTCATAGAAATACTGCATTAAAGCATCATGCTCAACAACAGCTCCAAAGGCATCCATATCATGGTCGCTTGCATGCAATCTTGTTGCTGCAAAACCTAACCGCTCTGAGACATGAATATGCTTAATCAATGTAGCCTTTAATCGCTTGGGACACCACACACCTAATTGCTGCAAAATACGAATAGAGGCAGCAGATAATGCAAAGCTTCTACCATCAATTGTTTGTTTAGCATGATTGATATACGGACGCGCCTCGATCATTGCGACCTTTAATGACGAATCCTTTAAAGCGATAGCAAGCGCTAAGCCAACAAACCCACCACCGACAATAACAACATCAAAGTCTTCAACTTCTGCCATTGATAAGCGCTTCTATATCATCAATTTCTTTTGGGGCCTTCTCTGTCAATACCTCATACCCCTGCTCAGTAACCAAAATATCATCCTCAATACGCACACCAATGTTATGCCACTTTGCATCAACGTCTTTATGGCAGTCAGCAATATAAATGCCTGGTTCAACCGTTAAAACCATCCCGGACTCCAAATCGCGCCACTTACCATCTTTTTTGTAAGCCCCTACATCATGAACATCCAGCCCTAACCAGTGGCCGGAGTTATGCATATAAAACCGCTTATACTCTTCATCTTCTATAGCTTTTTCAACATTCTGCTGCTTAATAATTCCAAGTTCACAAAGTCCACGAGTAATGACTTTAACAATACATTTTTGTAAATCTGCCCAGCAACATCCTGGTTTAATTAACCGAATAGCTTCTAGCTGTGAGGCTAAAACAATAGAATATATTGCTCGCTGTTCATCAGTAAACCGACCTCTGGCAGGAAAAGTACGAGTAATATCTGCAGCATAGTAATCTAGCTCACCCCCAGCATCGATTAACACTAAGTCATCATCACCTACTGCCTGATTATTCTCGATATAATGTAAAATACATGCATTCTTACCACTTCCAACGATTGGATCATATGCTGTGCTCTGACAACCATGGCGGTAAAAATCATAAAGTAAGCGCGCATGAAGTTCATATTCATATTTTGCGCGATTCACTTCTTTCATCACATTAACAAATGCGTCAGCAGATATTCTAGAGACCTTACGCATTACCTCAATTTCGGCCTCACTTTTTATTAGGCGCATCTCAGAGATAATAGGCGATATATTTTCTATTAGCTCAGGAGCAACAATACCGCGTCGAATACCATGTTGTAATGTAGCAAGCGCCTTAGGAACTGCTCTATCGAGGAAACTATCGTCACCGACTAGATAATAAAGTTTAGTTTTATCTTTTAGAAGACTAGGAAGCACTTGTATGAAAGTCGTAATATCGTGTGAATGATCCGCTAAATAATGTTCTTTTGCGCCAGAAAGCCCTGCACGCTCTCCATCCCACAATTCTTCCTGATAATTATTTTCGCGCAAAAACAAATGATAAGTACCCTGCCCCTGATTTTTAGTCAAAACCAGTAATGATTGGGGCTCATTTAATCCTGTTAAATAATAAAAATCACTATGCTGGCGAAAGCGAAAATCTGCATCATTGTTTCTACGTAACGTATCGTGACTTCTAAGAAGAATCACACTGTTATCATCAATCTGCTCAATTAACTGCTGCCGCCTTAGGGCAAACTCTTTTTGTTCAATCATTTAAAACCTCAGTGTAGTGTTCTATTTTCACTATTGTTTGTGTGTAGCTTGCTACCATCCCGTCCTTCATTAATCTCGGTATAAATCATCAATACTGCCATACGAACATATTCATATACTTCAGCGTAGGCCTTTTCATCTTCCTCAGTGACAACGGTGTAATTGTAATCAATCGATGCAAACTCTGTAATATGAAAAAACGCATCTCTGGCTTCTTCTGATTCAATAGCTTCTATATTAATTTCTAAATTAAGTAATGCATCACTATATCCCTGACACCATAGACTCAATGCTTTTGCACGCACATCTAACGGCTCTTCGTCTTCTGGTAACAACAAGTGTAAATCAAAGCTTACACTTTTTAGTTGATGCAGCGTAATATCAACAAGCGATACTAATTGCTTGAGCTCAAGCTCACAGGCTTTAATATCAACATGCTCTATTAGGTCCTGAACATACTCTGTAGCTTTATCAAAGTCACCAGAGGAAAGTAGACCACACAAGCTACCATGAATTTCTGCTGCATTTGTTTCAATGTTCATTTTATTTAGCAAATGACTAACCTTATCGTAAGAAGGTAGGGAAGGAGTTTTTTGTTCAGCCATACATACGCCTAGTTTGTAAGAGTGTTAAGAGTCATTAGAGAAACATCTAGATGTCTGAGTTTAACTTAATTTTTCAATCAGTTCGACACGCCTGAGCAAATTTAACACAAAAAATGGCTTCGAAAGTCACCGATTTCAAGTATCGCATTTTCATGTTTATTGGGTATAATTGCTCAATAAATACAAGAGGTGACAATAAAATGATGGAAACCGCTGATTTAAGGACATTTCTCAAGGATGTTGAGCTTCTTATTAATGAACATAAGGCCCTAAAAGCACATGCTTATAAACTACATCAAGAAAATTTTTCTCTGAAAAATGCAAACAAAATGCTAATAGATAAAAATATTGCAGCAAAAAATACAGTTCTTGATGTCATATCAAAACTTAAGGAAAGTACACAATGAGTCAAGTTACGGTTGATGTGACTATTTTTGATAGGATGTATTCATTCAAGTGCGCTCAGGATGAGGTTTCACTACTCAAAAAATCTTCAAGTTATTTAGATTCACTAATGAAACAAATGCAATCTAAAGGATTCAACCAGCGTAGCGACATTGCCGTCATGGTAGCCATCAATTTAGCTAGCATGTTACTGAAACAACAAAATGATGAATCATCACCAAACAAACATTTAGATATAGAAGCTAAACTGAATGAAATACATGATGAACTAAAAGATATGTTGGCAATACCGTTATCTAATTAAATTTTAAACTAACCCTACGCCCATTGGGCATATACCCCTATCCTTTCATAATGCATGTTTTTGAGCTTTGTCAAATGTTCAATCTTTGGTATTTTTCTCAGTCGGAATGGAATAACCATTCCTCAATTAAAAAAATCCAAACCTTAATCATTTGACTGCGCTCAACCTACAAGCTAACTATAAGATTTATTAAAACTTTCTATATCGTTAGACAAAAAGATTTACCTGTGGATAGAGAGATTAAATTTGAGTAATAACACAGTCTATTACAATAATTTAATCTCTTTAGGCCACAGTAAATATTGAAGTCTAAAACGTACATTATGGAAGGACAGGGGTATAGAATGTGTTATAATTCACACTAACCCGGCATATATTTTAGAACCAACACTTAAAGCTTAGGGGTTCATATAGATGTTAGTGTTGTGCAAGCCCAGTTATGACTGTTATTTACGGTCACTAACTGAAGGAAGCCTGATCTGACATGCACCGTTCCCCACCTGAACCAACGGGTTCAAAAGCAATTTGCCGGGTTTTCAATTTAATGAAAAAAGGTGCTCACATCCTCAATCGCCTTCTTCAAAAAATTATGGTACATTTTAGCATCTTCACTTGATATAGATCATGGAAATAAAGCGCACTTGAACGTATCGTTTAGCCTAAATTGTGCGCATTGACATCATGAAACAACTACGTATTGATATTGCTCTTACCTTAGCACTTAAGCTTTGCTTATTATATCTACTGTGGTTTTTATGTTTTTCACCAATAAAACATAAAAAATCACTGGATATTGCTGACATGCAACAACAAATTTTTCACTCTACTACCCCAAAGGAGAATCAAACCGATGGTCGCTAACGATATTGTCGAGCTATCCAGGCTCCAATTTGCACTCACCGCGCTTTATCATTTTTTATTCGTCCCGTTAACGCTCGGTCTTTCTGTGATTTTAGCGATTATGGAAACGGTCTATCTGATGACAGGTAAAGCCATATGGAAGCAAATGGTTAAGTATTGGGGCGTATTGTTTGGTATTAATTTCGTACTCGGTGTTGCAACCGGGTTAACCATGGAGTTTCAATTCGGGACTAACTGGGCTTACTACTCCCATTATGTGGGGGATGTATTTGGTGTTCCTCTTGCCATTGAAGGCTTAATGGCTTTCTTTCTAGAAGCAACATTTGTTGGACTGTTTTTCTTTGGATGGGAGCGGCTATCTAAAATTCAACACTGGATTGCAACGTGCTTATTAGCCTTAGGTACGAACTTATCGGCTCTATGGATCCTAATTGCTAACGGCTGGATGCAACATCCTGTTGGTAGCTACTTTGACTACAATACTATGAGAATGGAAGTTAAAAGTTTTGCTGAGGTGTTATTTAATCCTGTCGCACAAGCAAAATTTGTCCACACAATCAGCGCTGGCTATGTAACTGGAAGTATTTTTGTTCTAGCTATTAGTGCTTACTTCTTATTACGAAATCGCAATATTGAATTTGCAAAAAAATCAATGACCGTTGCCATTTCATTTGGTCTCGCTTCGGCCCTATCTGTTGTGGTACTAGGAGATGAGAGTGGTTACGTTGCTAATGAAAATCAGAAAATGAAAATTGCTGCGATGGAAGCCATGTGGAAAACAGAAAAAGCGCCCGCCTCTCTTACACTAATCGGCTGGCCGGATGAGAAAACACAAACAACCCGTTTTGAAGTAAGCATACCCTATTTGCTCGGACTTATTGCTACTCGTTCATTTGATACAGAGCTAGAAGGCATCACCAACATCATTGAAAATAGTAAAGATAAAATTAAAAAAGGTATCGTTGCCTACGGCTTATTAAAGCAACTACAAAAAGACAATGATAATGTTGCTCTAAGACAACAGTTTGAGAAGGTTGTTGACTATCTTGGTTACGGACTATTACTCAAGCGCTTCAAAGAAAATGTTACTGATGCAACAGAGGCAGATATCCAGCAGGCTGCAAATTCTTTAGAACCCCACGTTGCACCAATATTTTTTAGTTTCCGCTTAATGGTCGCTTGTGGTTTTTACTTTATCTTCTTATTCGCTTATGGCTTTTATCTATCTATACATCGTCAGTTAGATAAAAAGCTCTTTTTGAAAATGTGTTTATTCTCATTACCCCTACCTTGGGTTGCTGCAGAGTTAGGTTGGTTTGTTGCTGAATACGGTCGCCAGCCATGGGTTGTTCAAGGCGTTCTACCAACATTTATGGGTGTATCTAATGTTACACGATCTCAAATTCTTACATCACTCTTAGGCTTCGTTGTATTTTATACAATACTTGCCATCGTCGAGGTATATTTGATGATCAAATATATAAGGCTTGGGCCAGAAAAAGTGACTCATGGATAAAAAATTATAACGATTAACTGGAGCATATCATGCCTATTGATTACGAAGTTTTACGAGTTATTTGGTGGATTTTATTAGGTGTCTTACTTATTGGTTTTGCAATTACTGATGGTTTTGACTTAGGCTCAGCCTTTCTACTACCACTAATTGCAAAAGATGATACAGAGCGACGCTTAGTCATCAATGCTGTCGGCCCAACCTGGGAGGGTAACCAGGTTTGGTTTATTCTAGGAGGAGGCGCTATATTTGCTGCTTGGCCTGCTTTATATGCGACGTCCTTTTCAGGGTTTTATCTTGCAATGCTTGTGGTTCTTTTATCATTCATATTAAGGCCTGTGGGATTTAAATACCGCTCAAAACTAACCAATGCGACTTGGCGTAGTGTGTGGGACTATTGCTTATTTGTTGGCGGTACGGTCCCTGCAATTATTTTTGGTGTTGCTATCGGAAATGTCTTACAAGGCGTTCCTTTTCATTTTTCTGAAGATCTCATGCCTATATATACTGGGACATTTTTAGCATTACTTAACCCCTTTGCTTTAATTTGTGGGGTGCTTAGTCTTAGCATGCTTGCTATGCATGGTGGCAACTTTCTCTGTACAAAGCTTGAAAACCCTTTAGCTTCACGTGCAGCAAATATCTCTATGATTGCAGCAGCTGTAACCATTGTATTATTTACATGCGCAGGCATACTCATCAGTGTTCACGTTCTAGGTTTTTCTCTTGTTAAACCTATGGTGCATAATGGGCCATCAAACCCTTTTCATAAGGAAGTCACACAAATTTTAGGTGCATGGCTACACAATTATAAACTGTATCCATGGATAGTACTGTCTCCTATTTTTGGCTTCTTAGGCGCACTATTATCGCTACGATTCTCAAAATACTGTCCGAAGACTGCGTTTGTTTCAAGTAGCATCAGTATCGCTGGGATCATATCAACGGTAGGGCTTAGCATGTTTCCATTTATTTTGCCCTCAAGCTCTCATCCTTCACAAAGTTTGATGGTTTGGGATAGTTCATCTAGCCACTTAACATTGTTTATCATGTTTATAGCGACGATTATTTTTATGCCGATAGTCTTAGCATACACCGCATGGGTCTATCGTGTACTGCGGGGTAAAGTAACCGTTGCCAATTTAAACGCAAAAGACAGTACAGCTTATTAAAGAGGAGAATAACTATGTGGTACTTTGCTTGGATTTTAGGTACAGGTCTTGCCTTTTCATTTAGTGTACTCAATGCAATGTGGTTGGAACTAGACGAAAAAAATGACCAGTAACGTAAAAGATTATTATAAAATTATGGGCGTTGAAAAAAGTGCAACGCCCGATGAAATTAAACGTGCTTATCGAAAGCTTGCTAGAAAATACCATCCGGATGTCAATAAAGAGCCCGATGCCGAAGAAAAATTTAAAACCTTAGGTGAAGCCTACGATGTTTTAAAAGACAAGGAAAAACGTGCTCAATATGATGCTCTAGGTGAGCAATATCAGCAATACAAACAAGGTGGTTTCACTGGACAAAACCCCTTTGAGCATACATCGCACCAGGGTGCGAACGTCGATTTTGGCGACATTTTTAGTTCTATTTTCGGTCAAGCTGGACACTCTAGAAGAGAAAGCTATTACGATAAGGGTCAAGATATTCACGCAACATTAAATATCACACTAGAAGACAGTTTTTTCGGCCAGAAAAAAACCATTCAATTGCAAGATGACAAAGGTGGTGTTAAAGCAGTGAATGTCGCTATTCCTAAGGGCATTATTGACAAGCAACAAATTCGCCTTAAAGGTCAAGGAGCTACTTCTCCAAGCGGGAAAAAAGGCGACCTGTTTATTGAAGTACATATCAGCCCTCACCACTTATTCCAACGAAAAAAACGTGATCTTTATCTGACTTTACCCATTGCTCCATGGGAAGCGGCATTAGGTACTAGTGTGACTGTGCCGACTTTATCTGGTAGCGTTAAGCTAACAATCCCTAAACTTTCTCAAAACGGCAAAATATTACGCCTTAAAGGAAAAGGATTACCAAGCAGTACGCCAGGAGATCTGTTTGTCACACTAAATATTGTAATACCCACAGAAGCAAACAGTAAAAATGAAGAGCTTTATAAAGCCCTTAAAGAAAATAACGCGTTTAATCCACGAGAGCATTTAGGAAGCTAAAATGTCAAATGACAAAGTGATTTTTTTATCCATTGAAGAAGTAACGCGCTCCTTTGACATTACTCAAGAATTTATTATCGAACTAATTGAGGAGGGTGTGTTATCTGTACCAAACACACCTGCTGAAACTTGGCGGTTTGATGAGGTTGCTTTGTGCCGCATTCGTACCGTATTACGCTTAGAGCGAGACTTAAATATTAACCTCCCTGGAGCAGCCTTAGCGATTGAGTTACTAGAAAAAATTAATAAGCTTGAGCAATCAATAGACGATTGACAGCTAGTGCTCGTATTTCCAGATTAATCGGGTGTAGAATACGCATCGAAATGGTCAGGAGTATATTTATATCCCTGTCCTTTCATAATGCACGTTTTAGACTTCAATATTTCCTGTGGCCTAAAGAGATAAAGCTATCGCAATAGACTTTGGTTTTACTCAAACTTAATCTCTCTATCCACAGATAAATCTTTTTGTCTAACGTTATAAATAATTTAAATAAACCTTATAGTTAGCTTGTAGGTTGAGGACAAGAGTATATGAGTCGTAATCAACTATTTTTTCAATTAAAAATCACATTATTGCTACTGCTAACGACTAGTATCATCCTCTTTAGTGCTCCAACCATCGACACTTTTGTGAGTGGTTTGTTTTATGCAAATAGTAGCTTTTTGCTAACCAAGTACAGCTGGGCAGGTTTCATGCCACAGCTAATCAAAAAGTTTATGATTTTCTTTATTGTCTTAATTTTGATTATGCTGCTTCTTTCACTAAGTATTAAAAAGCTGTCTGCTTATAGAAAACCTTTAGGTTTCATTTTTCTGACCCTTTGCCTTGGCCCAGGACTCCTTGTAAATGGTTTACTAAAAAACTTTTCCGGGAGGCCTAGACCAAAACAAATCGTCATGTTTCAGGGAGAACATGACTATCAAAAAGTCTGGACGATATCCAAGCAGTGCCATCATAACTGCTCATTTGTGTGTGGAGACTGTGCGGCAATCATTTCTTTTCTTTGTTTGATGTTCATATCACCGTATAAAAAAACCATTTCCACAATAGTTATTGTTGCGGCCAGCTTCTTTAGTGGATTACGTCTTGCGCTAGGTGCGCACTTTATTTCAGATATCGTACTGGCTTGGCTATTAATCTATCTCGTTACCTTATCGCTTTATTATTTTTTTTATCTATCGAAAGCCGCAAACCCATCTAGAATTAACGTGATATAACATAGAGGCATATTAATGAAGATAACACTATAAAAGTAGCACACCGCTGACTATACTACCCTTAATTGCCGCGCCTCTTTTTCTTTAGGTTCTTCAGATTCTTCAGGTTCTCCATCACTTTCAGGCTTAAAAAAACTGGCATGTTTTCTTTTTGCTTCAGCCGCATCTAATACTTTAAAGCCCCTCATCGCCTCAAGATGATAGAGAGCTTTGAGAGAGTCATAGGTATATCTATTCAAAGCACTCTCACAGCCCCTTTCTTTCTTTAACAACCCAGTTTTGATGCCCACACTATTAACTTTTGTTGCAAAAAAAACCCTTTAGACTAAAATATGATCATGAAGTTAAGCATTAAGCCTAAGTGAGCAATATAAGGCACAAGGCTTGGGAGCGCTTTTAATGATAACTGTTTCAGACTACCTAAATCCAGCAGGCTGCTTTAGGGAGCCTCCTGCTCAGCACTTAGAGCCTATAGATAGGGCTTTTAGTGCTTCAGATGAAGAG
>JAUICE010000026.1 GCA_030428185.1 Gammaproteobacteria bacterium | reverse complement strand
AAGCTACTAATGAAATATCTCGTTTCTATTGCCTCTTTTTCCTTAATATTTCTAGTTGCAGTAACGGCAATGATACTTTCAATATGAGGCCAATGATGACGCTGCTTAAGCCATTCTATATCCATACTAGCTCTGACATACCGTGTTTCTATGCGGCCATGACCAGCGTCAATATCGGTGTGTGAGGTTTCTAGTGACGTGTTATTTTCAAACCAGCACTTAACATCATCATAAAGCTCACCTTGGTTACCTTTCAGGCTAAAAACATAGTCAGCGTGCTTCTCAACAATTTTTTTAGCTATTTCTCGCTGACATCCCATGGCATCTATAGTCACAATACTGCCTGCAAAGTCTAATCGCTCTAAAAGTTTAGGTATTGCTGTAATTTCATTACTTTTATCTTTTACTTTTTCTTCGCCTAAAACCAGGCTATTTTGATAAGCCAATGCACTTACTATATGTATGGCCGCTTTATTTGAAGCTGTATCCATACTGCGTCTAACTCGCTTGCCATCAATGGCTACTATCTCGCCTTCACTTAACTTCGCCAAGTCTGAAACCCAGCGACTAAAGCTTTCACTAAAGGCTGCGGAATCGAGAGCAGAAAAGACTTTACCAAATGTATCATGAGACGGTATTCCATGTGTAAGACCTAAAATCTCTGTAAACCATCCCTCTTTGGCTTTTCCAAATTCTTCGATTGCTACCCAGTTATCTGCACCACAAATAACTGCACAGATAGTTATAAAAAATATGTCTTCTAACTTATGAAGTTTTTGTCTATTGACTTGTGGATCTTCTATCGATGGAAATGAGATAATATCGAGGCTGTCGCTGGCGATAACATGATTATTCCTGACATAATTCAGGAATACATCACTACAAGGCTCTGTTGTCAACCAAATTTAAGCGCGATCGCCCTGCTTCATAATCCGTTTGCTCTGGATGATTAATGTGAATGAAAGTATAATCGCGTTTTTTTGGTTATAAAAAATGCATCCATTGTTACAGGATATTTTTAAACGGTACCCTAAAGAAAAGGCCCCGTTTATGCATGATATGCTTGCCTCTTGGCAGAAGGAAAAACCACTTAAAAATTTGAAGGTTGCTCATCATGTGCCTTTGGTTATGAATACGCTTTTAAAAATTGCTTGTTTGGTTGAGGCAGGAGCCATTGTTACAGTCACTAACCCTTCTGATTTTATGCAGGCTGATGAACACGCCATAGCTATTTTAAAACATGCAGGCATAAGGTTTGTATCCTCCTTAGATGACATAAAAGATGAAACTTTTGATGTGTTTTTTGATTGTGGTGCTGAACTTTATCAAGCATTGAAATCACCTAGGCTTGGAGCTATTGAGCTTACGGGCTCTGGTGACATGTATTATCGAGACCATCAACCAGACTTTACGGTAGTTAGTATTGATAGAACTTTAACAAAGCAGTTAGAAACAGTTTTCGGTTGTGCTAAAAGTATTCGTGAAGCTATGATGCATCTTGATAAAAGCAATCATGATGATAAGCGTTGGCTTATTTTTGGTTTTGGAAAAATTGGACGAGGTCTCGCGTATTTCTGTAAACAAAAAAATATTAACGTAACTGTTGTAGATGTGAATAAAGCTCAGCTGCAAGCAGCCGAAGCATTGGGATTGAGATGTATCGATGCTAACGAATTAGATGCTCTAAGAAAGGCAGTGTTAGAGAGTGATGTGATCATAACTGCAACAGGAGTAAAGCATGCGCTGAACCAATATCCTCGTGATTGGTTCGATGAAAAGATTATGGCAAATATGGGCGTATATGATGAGTTTGGCCCAAAATTTAAAGAAGAAGATGTGCTTAATAGTAAACAGCCAATCAATTTTTCTCTTGAAGAGCCAACGCCTATTGAGTTTATTGATCCAGAATTTTATTTACATAATCTTGCTGCATTGAGCCTACTTTTGCCATCCATCACACGATGCGTGATGTCGCCTAGCCTAGAAATTGACGAGAAAATTATTACAAAATGGTGCACACATCATGATGTTGATATGCATGTTATTAAGCAATGGTTTGTTGATTACAGATCTCTGGCACCAGATAGTTTTGGGACGCAAGTTGAGCATAGCCAAGATACATTACAGGCTATAAATCACGCGTGTTTTTAAGTTAGATATCACAGCCTAAAAAACATGCATTTTCATTTAGGTATATTTAATTCAACAACGCCAATAATCTCATTAAGATTTCAAATAGAACTACCCAAAGAAAATTACTTGCCTACGAGGATATTTGATTACTTTGATAAATGAGTTGGCTTATTTGTTTCAATATAATTATTCAGAGCTATTGTGACCTGGCACATTTTTTCGTACAAAGGACGAAGAAATCCCCGGTAGAATACTGTAGGCTCTCCATCAATTTCAATAGTGAGCTTATTGATAGTGCTTCCATTAGGACGTACATGCTTATTATTCCAATTTAAAGGAAAGAACTGACCAAGCAAGCCTGATCCTTCTTCACACTCCTCACGTAGTTTCTGCAATTTGCCAATGGAATTGTCATCACTTTGAAATATCTCAACGCTTTTTCTTAATAGTTCTAGTACTTCCTTTAACATGTTTACTAGAGGTTCTCTTGCGCTATCAGGTAAGACAGGATTAAATGCTTGAGGGTTTTGACTTGCTTCAAGTGCAGTTGTTAACTCTATGATGATGGATTTGTAGGTCTCTATGACTTTTTCTTTTTTCATTGTGAATAGCCACTGTTATGTCCCATGAATGTTTAAAGTATAGTCAATAGAATAAATAGTTGCCACCATACTTGATTTGTGCTGTGAAAGCGATAAGGTTGGCCAAAATAACCATACAAAGGTGCCTTTTATAAGAGTTGGGCTAATGATAATTTTTTTAATTATTAAGGAGTTGGTGGAGTAACTTCTTTAATGAACCCATCTAATTCAGTTGTAAGTTGCGTCAGTTGACTACTTAAAGGGCGAATAAATCCTTTATAAAAACTAACCATCCTTTTATCTAAGTGTAATTTGAGTTGATTGATATTTGTTTTATCTTCTCGAATGAGTCTATTTATATTTAAGGCGAAGCTCTGTCCAAACGATGCTGATAGTAACTGGACTCTATCTTTCAAATCATATAGCTCATTAAGGGATAGATCATCTTTTTGAAGCTGTTTTAGATCGCATTTAAGCTGACTAATCGTTACCTCTAGTCGCTCATTAATATTATTGATTGCTTGATTATTTATTGGAGGATTATAACAGTTTGATTTTTGGCTCGATTTGAAAGCTATTTCTAGTCTTTTTATTATAGATAAATAGGCTTTTTCAACATCTTTTTTGTTCATAATAAACTTTGATATTTTGTTTGATTATTTGTTAAATAATAGTACTAATATATTATTATTCAATAGATCAAATAATTTTTTTTGTTGAGTTTGTCTGTAGTGATTCTAAATGTTCTTGAGCTTTAGTGAGTAATGCCGCTCGTCGTTTAATGAGCATTTTGCTTAACTTGTATGTATCTCTTATTTCAAGACAAGGATTGTTTTGTTTAACGGCTTGTCTAATTTGATTATTAGAAACTGAAGATAGTACTTTTATTGCTGAATCTAATAGTTGGGGATTAGTTTTAAGCTCGTTGAAGCAGTGACCAAAGGTTGATGCATATGTGTCAAAATAAGCATCGAAGTCACTTGCTGACGCATTAAAATTATAATCTCTTGCTCCTTGTGCTCGAAAACCTAACGCCGCCCCTGTATCTAATCTAAAAGGCTCAAGTTCACCTGTAGTTTCGTCGATGGTTGCGTGTAGATTATCAAACTCAAGTCCTATAACATCATAGTTACCAAGCCAAATATCAACTAGTGCGCCTTTAGTTGCACGATGAAAGAAAGTTTTATCTTTTTTCCAATTTATGCCATAAAAAATATCGCTTTTACCATGATAAGAGATCAGCCCCTTTCTAAATTTTGACTTAATGCCACAATAAACGTGCCCATCTTTCATGAAGTGTACTCTAGAAACCTCGGGTGTTTTTAGGTGAAATAAATGATAAAGCTTAGTGGCTAGGTGTTCACTTCTAAAGATCTTTTCGGCATCGTGATCTAACTCAGAGCGGTATTTTATATAATACTCATCACCGTTTTGATTTTTAAAAAAACCACCTAGATTACTGCCAAGTGGTCGTGAAACTCGTTCAAATAAATTACCCTCATTATCTCGAAAGTGGCAAATGTGTTCAGGGGTCTCTTCATGTTGAAGTTTTTCATAACTCTTAAATATTTTCTGCTCTTTTCTACCTTCTGGTGTATTAGCAACATGATGTATTTTTTGGTTCATTGCTCTGGAGCCAAAGAAACGATAAAGCATGGAGTCAAGTAGCCCCTTTTGACTGACATCAGTGATGAGCTTTTCGGCGGTTAATGATGAGCTTTGCATCGTCGGTGGCATTGCCTTGTCAAACTTCTCAGAATGATTAACGTCTGAGTTGACTAAAGAAAGGAGCTTTGTCTTGTAGGGGTTATCATCTGGGATCTGTTCAATATATTCCAGCATGCTAGCGTCAAATTGAATATCATCTAAATTCCCTTTAAAGTTTTGGTTATATTTAAAGTCAATATAGATAATATCTTGTTCATACGAGCAGACACGCAAATACCCTAACACGTCTTGACTGCGTAAACCTGTTGTAATGACTTCACGTTCTTGTGTTGTGCCTTCTTTTGTCTGATGACTAGCGGTTGATGCAAAACATTTAGGTGCACAGATCATGATGGTTTGTCTATCATATCCTAACCCTTCTTCCTCTTGATACTTATTGCCGAAAGTAAGCGCAACTTTAAAATCAACCGATAAAGATGTTACTCCTTGTGAAAATCCACCTAGATTATCGGGATCACTTTCATTATGGCTTTGCGAGCTATTCTCTATAGGAGCTTCCATACCGGCATGAAAAACTCTAGGTAAGGTAAATTGCTTTTTCCAAAAGGCATAAAAACTATTGACTCGAGATTTACCGCTAATGATGTCTAATGCTTCTTGATGACTTTCTCCACGAAATAAAGCTAACCTTTTACCATTAGGCAACTTATTCTTTTTAAAAGAAAGTAATGGAGAGGTGTAACGTAAAATCAATTCGTTTAATGATGATAGCATATTGAATCCACTATCAGTTTCACCAATACGTCCACAAAAGCCAGTGTAAGATAAGATGATCAGATGTTTAATTTTTGCCGATAAGTCACATTGCTCTTTAAGATTTGCGCGGACGTTAGAGTTTTCAGTATGAAAAGTAAACCCATAAGCCCCTACTCCAGTCATAGTAGCAAGCCCTATTCCCAAGCGACTAAACCACTGGGTCCAAGATATAGTATCATTGGTCTGTAAAGGTAAGTCTGACATTAATCGTTTCTGAAAGTTTTCGGCGTGGGTTCCTGATTGATTTAAAGCGTTATCAATGAGGCTTCCTACCTTGTCACGACCTTTAGTTTTTTTACTTGTACGATTAAGCCAGGAGCTTTTGGCCTGACTGGCCTGGTTGAACTTATGCAGAGCCTGTTTTTGATGTTTTGTGGCTTGTCTTGATGTATGAGTAACTATATTAGGAAATGGCTTACCAACATTTCTACGTGATATCGCACTAAGGCCAGTCAAAGTACATACCCCAGTTGCTTGTATAATCATATGATTCGCAATAGTTCTAGCATATTGGTGACTAGATGAATCGGTTGCTTCTTGATGAGTGCCTGGCATTAACCAAATCCATGGTGCAAATAATGGACAAATTGTATCTAATTAACCTTAAGGAAATATTAATAATGTTAGTTTTCAGAATATGCAAAAGTTGATTTAAAAAATATTTTTGATTAATAATCAGCAGGTTGTCTAGCGGGCATCATCTTTTTTGTAGAAGAAAGCTCAAGTGTGTAATTTAATCTAGGGAATATTTTAAAAGACTAAATTATACTAATTGTATAGAGTTATCTCTCGTAATGTGTCAGCATTATCTTCTGATATGATGAGCTTGTAACAAGGATAGTTGTCAGATGAATAAAAAAACGTTACCTAAAAAAATTGAGCACTTTTTTGAAGCAATCTTATTTTCAAGTCGTTGGTTATTAGCGCCTATTTATTTAGGGTTAGGTGCTGTTATTGCAGTTATTTCTATTGAATTTTATCAAGAGATATATCAGTTGCTTTTGTCACGTTCTGACTTGAGTGAAGCTAGTTTAATATTAAAAGCATTAAGTCTAATAGATTTTTCTTTAGTCGGTGGTCTAACCATTATGATCATGTTAAGTGGTTATGAAATTTTTGTATCACGCTTAGATGTTTATGATAATTGTGAAATGCCTTTTTGGTTAGGAACGCTCGATATCAGCTCAATTAAATTAAAGGTTGCAGCATCTTTAGTTGCAATTTCATCAATTCACTTATTAAAAAAGTTTTTAAATGCAGAGATGGTTAGTAATGATAAGTTAATGTGGTATGCATTGTTACATTTAGTTTTTGTGTTTTCAGCATTTATGATGGGCATTCTAGATAGAATGGGTAAATCACATTAATCAATATAATTTAGAGTAAAAAAAACCGGCTTAAAGCCGGTTTTTTTTATCTATAAAACGTTCAGTGCATCATTCGATAATCTAAAGTCCACATAATCCATAGTGAGCCGCCTATAAGCACCAATAGAATCAGTATGGTAAAGATAAATGACATAGTGTTTGTCATGCCTTGAGGTGTCTTAGTATTTAAACGCAAGAAGCATAGCACTTGGACAAAAAACTGAGCTGCAGCAAAAGCAAACAGTGTTAGTACGGCGATACTTCCTTCAAGCACGCGATGCATAACAATATAAAATGGTGCAATTGTTAGCAGTAAACATGCAATAGTTCCATATAAATAAACGCTAAATTTTTTCTTGCCCATGCCATAGTCTGGGGGCGTAGTTGAGTGTCCCATTAGAGCGCTCCTATTAAATAAACCAGAGTAAAGACAAAAATCCACACGATATCCAAAAAGTTCCAGAAAATCCCTAGCATAACTAAAGGTTTCTCCATGTGACCATCAAGTTTTTTCATAGATAGCTGGATAGTTGCAATTAAAATCCATAATAGTCCAAAGGATACGTGTAGACCGTGACAGCCGACCAATGTAAAAAATGCAGAGGCTGCACCACTTACTCTAAAACTATATCCTTCGTGAACCAAGTCAATAAACTCATTAACCTCCATGCCAACAAAACAAGCACCAAGAATAAAGGTTAGGACTAACCATAGTCTGGTTTTTACCCTGTCTTTTTTATAAAAACTGAGCATTGCTAAGCCGAAACTAAAGTTACTGGCTAATAGAAACATTGTTTCGTTAAACACATACGGTAAGTGGATATATTGTTTGAGTGCAGGACCGAAAGCGCCTGGATGATGAAGTACAATAAATGTCGCAAACAATGATCCAAATAACAAGCAATCGGTTAGGATATAAAGCCAGAAACCGAAAACATCGGTTCCTGGAGCATCAAAGTGATCAGCGTGAATTTCATGACTCATGAGTGCATTTCCTTAAAGTGTTTAAGCTCAGTTTCTTTTACAGTTTCTGCATCGACATAGTAATCAACATCGGTGCTAAAAGTCCGAGCGATGATTGCAGTTAACATACCAACAAAACCAACAACAGCTGGAATTGGCATATGCCAAATCATTGCAAAGCCAAATAAACCAGAAAAAATAGCGGCAATGAAGCCTATCGGTGTATCTTTTGGCATATGAATAGGTTCGTAGGTTTCATGCTCTGGATTAATCGTGCTAGGCCCTTTATTGTTTTGCTTGTCTTCCCATAGCTGATCAATCATTTCAACAGAAGGTGTTTTAGCAAAGTTATAAAAAGGCGCGGGAGAGGCAACCGCCCACTCTAATGTACGACCATCCCATGGGTCACCAGTATTATCGCGTAGCTCTTTGTGCTTGACTAAGGTCAATCCCATTTGAATGAGTTGGCAAATAATTCCCATTAGAATGATGCCCGCACCGATTGCAGCAACAATAAAGTAAGGCTGCCAAGCCATTACGTCATAGTGTTGCATACGACGCATAACACCCATTAAACCGAGAACATAAAGAGGCATAAAGGCAACATAGAAGCCGACTACCCAAAATACAAAGGCGAGTTTACCAAAGCGCTCTTCTAGCTTATAACCAGTCGCTTTAGGGAACCAGTAGTTAAAGCCGGCAAAGTAGCCAAATAACACACCACCAATAATTGCGTTATGGAAGTGTGCAACATTAAAGAGACTATTGTGGGTATGGAAGTCAACGGGTGGTAGAGCCATTAAAACACCAGTCATGCCCCCTATTGCAAATGTTGTAAAAAAAGCAGTGACCCAAAGCATAGGTATAGACAATGTTATCTTGCCGCGATACATCGTAAATAGCCAGTTAAAGACTTTAACCCCAGTTGGTATAGCAATAATCATCGTTGCAATACCAAAGAAGGAATTCACATCACCACCGGCGCCCATTGTAAAAAAGTGGTGCAGCCATACAATGAAGGACAAGAAGGTGATAATCGCAACCGCATAAACCATGGTGTTATAACCAAAAAGTTTTTTACGACTAAAGGTTGCAACCACCTCAGAGAAGATACCAAAAGCGGGTAAAACGAGAATATAAACCTCAGGATGTCCCCAGGCCCAAATTAAGTTGATATACATCATCATGTTTCCACCAGCAAGTTGGGTGAAAAAATGCATGCCTAGCATTCTATCAAGCTCTAGTAGCGCTAAAGCAACCGTTAAAATTGGGAATGCAAGCGCAACGAGTATGGATGCGCATAGACAAGTCCATACAAAGACAGGCATTTTCATGTAGGTCATGCCTGGGCAACGCATTTTCATGATGGTTGCGATAAAGTTAATGCCGCCCATTAGTGTTCCAACACCGGCTATCTGTAATGCCCAGACGTAATAATCAACCCCAACACCAGGACTAAATTTCAGTCCACCAAGAGGTGGATAAGCCAACCAGCCTGTGGCAGCAAACTTACCTACAACTAGAGATATGTTACAAAGCATTGCACCTACAAACGTTAGCCAAAAGCTTAGGTTGTTAATGTATGGATAAGCAACGTCACGAGCACCAATTTGTAGTGGAAGAACGATATTCATTAATCCAAACATAAAGGGCATAGCAACAAAGAAGATCATGATAACGCCGTGAGCGGTGAAGATCTGATCGAAGTGCTCAGGCGGTAAATAACCAAGGTTGTGACCGGCTGAAAGCGCTTGTTGAGAGCGCATCAAAATGGCATCAGAAAATCCACGCAGCAGCATCACAAGCGCTAGTAAGATATACATAATGCCAATCTTTTTATGATCAACGGAGCATACCCACTCGTTCCAAATGTAACCCCAGCTGCGAGTTAATGTAATGAAAGCAAGTACGCCTAGTAGAGCGATACCCATAAAGACACCAGCCCCCATAATGATGGGTTGATGAAAGGGTATGGCATCTAAGCTTAAGTTACCAAATATTAATTCTTTAATCATAGTGTTTCCTATTGCTTAGCCTTGTAAATCAGACATGTTGCCTTTTGGTGGCTTCATGTAACTCATTAAGATTCGGTGATATAACTTTGGTTCGCTCAGATTATAGAAAGCAGCCTTATTAGCTTGAGACGCTTGTCTTAATTGTTCGTAGTGCGCTAAGTCCAAAGCTTTACCAGATTTTTTTACTTCAGCAAACCAGCTCTGTAGATCTTTATCATCGACTACAGTGACTGGAAAGTGCATGTCAGAGAATCCTTCTCCGTTATATTGGGCGTTCAAGCCACGGTAGGTACCATTTACACTAGCAATTAAGTGCAGTCTAGTTTGCATGCCAGCCATCGTATAAATTTGGCTACCTAATTGAGGTACAAAGAATGCGCTCATAGGAACGTTATCTGAAGTTAAAAAGAACTCTACTTGTTTATCCTTAGGCAATTTAAGATAGTTTACTGTCGCAATACCTTGTTTTGGATAAATAAAAAGCCACTTCCAGGGAAGAGCAACAACTTGTACTTGTAATGAAACAGGGCTGCCATCTATCTTACGATAAGGATCAAGTTTATGAGTGTAATGCCAGCTCATTATCCCCATAATGACGATTATCACACATGGTACACCCCACCAAATAGATTCAAGTAGTGTGCTGTGGTTGAAATTGGGTTGATACTGCCCTTCTTTATGAGTCGCTCGATAGCGATGAATAAATGCAAAACTCATTATAATGACAGGTATAACCACAATCAGCATTAGTGCGATAGAATCAAAAAATAGAATGCGTTGATCGTGTGTAATAACCCCTTTAGGATTTAGAATCCCTGTTATTTTTTGCTGACACCCTGAGATAAATAGGGTGATTAAAGCAACTGCTGCTAATTTTAAATAATTAGCTAATCTGCAATTAAGCCTTTCATTTTTTAACATAATGTTTCAAGCCTTTAAATTGTTATTAACGAACTAGTGGAGCAATGTAACCGATATAAAGCAATATCAAGCCAAACATTAAACCAAACAAACTAAAAAGCGGTGCAATTTTGTCAACATATCTAGTCATCAACTTTTTCCAGTGACGAGCAAACATAACTCGATAAACACCGACTAAAACCATCAGTAATCCTATAGTGGAAACAACTAGAGGAGTGCCAACATGAAAACTTCCGTCACTCACAAGCGCTAGTGTTCCGAAAATAATCGGCTGAACACCACCCATGATGTAACCCGACTCATTTTCAACCATCTTTTTTGCAATATCCCTCGCATCAGATAAGTTAAATAACATGCCTAGAGCTAAAAGCACCGATGTAATACCAAACCATTTAGCAAAAACAATATATGTCAGCATTCTATTCTCCTTGTTGATAAATCCATAAAATATTTATATTGAGATCTTATTTTTGATGTAAGATTTCTCGATGCTGGTTATTATTCCACCACCATTTCCCTAAAGCTAGGAGTGATACCTAGCCTTAAATAAGCCTGAATATTCCGTTTAGGTAGAGCATTGTACTGTTACATTATGAATGCGTATGAGTACGCTAAAAAAACAGATGTTTTTAGTTTACTAGCTCTAGATTACTGCCAAAATACTTTTATTCCCGACAAATTTGCCGCTAATTTAGCATATACCCAATGGAAATCAAACTGCACGTTTTGAGTGTATACTCAATGGACGTCAAAGTGCTTTGCTAATGACTAAATAGGGGCAATCCCATAAGAGCAAATGAACAGTAAATACCACAAAACCAAACAATAGAGCGTGTGGTGGAAAAATTCGCAAGATAGAGTGTATGATATGCAATACGAAAGATAATGAACCCAATAGCATAATATTTTGCCCAAATCGAAACATGCCCGGTACAAATGACAACAAGTATCGCCAGACCAAAGATGATTAGTGCTTCAAAGCTGTTTTGATGAGCGGCAAGCGCTCTTTGACCAAATCCTTTGAGTGCGCTTTGTTGCGCCCTGGGGTGAGTATTATCGTAGCCACCAAGCTGACTCATTGCATATGCTAAAGGCAGTTTAGATAAGTAGGGTAGTAAACAGGCAATATATAAACAAATTAACAGTGTATTCAAGGGAGCACTCTCTTTTAGTGTGACGTTAAAATAAACTTGCAGTTTAAGAAATAAATGTCAACACAAAGTATTCAAAAATCATTTATGGCTCTGTCGGATTCTAAAGTGACCATTTTAACCGCTCTTATGAGAGAGTTTTTATTGCAGCAAAAAAATAAGTAGTTAAGATGTACCCAAGCAACAGTATTCATACAAGAAAATAAGGGGCGTTTGTGTCAAGTGATACAGTTTTACTAAAACGAGAGGGCTCTACAGTCATTTTAATATTAAACCGTCCTGATAAGCATAATGCTTTGAACGCTGAAATGATTGATTCGCTTCATACGGCATTACAAACTATTTCTTCTGATCAATCGGTTCGTAGCGTCATTCTTCGTGCTCATGGTAAAAGTTTTTGTGCCGGAGCTGATTTGAGCTGGATGCAAGACAGCATGCACTATAGTGAAGAGGAAAATTATCAGGATGCCTTAAAATTAGCATCTTGCTTGTCTGCATTAAACCAGCTTAATAAGCCAGTCATTGCTTGTGTTCAAGGTAGTGTTTACGGTGGTGGCGTTGGTATCGTTGCCTGTTGTGATATTGTGATTTCCGCTCCAGAAAGTCGTTTTTGCTTATCTGAGGTTAAGTTAGGTTTAATTCCAGCCGTTATTTCACCTTTTGTGCTAGAAGCCATAGGTGCTAATCAGGCAAGAAGATATTTTTTAACAGCAGAGATGTTCTCATCTATTGAAGCCAAGAGACTCGGTTTAGTCCATGAAGTGGCCGAAAATCCTGAAATTATGGCTAATGATATGGCTAAACGCTTGCTTGGTAATGCTCCAAGGGCTTTATCTGAATCTAAGCGCTTGATTTTTAATGTGAAAAATAAAAATATTGATGATTCGTTATTATCCACTACTGCTAAAAAGATAGCTGATATTCGTGTTGGAGCTGAGGCAAAAGCAGGGCTAGAAGCCTTTTTTGCCAAAGAAAAGTTTCCTTGGCAGGTAAATGACTAGAGTCTCTTGATACTTCACTTCTGTTATGGCGAAAAGCCATCGGTTTCTCTATCAAAACGCCTAAAAATGTGCATTTTCAATGAATAGGAGTATAATGTTTACCACGTTTTGATCCCTGGATTTATTTATGGATGTATCGATGGCCATTGATTTTGAGGCCCACCTAGAAAATGGCCTTATTCATCCAACTGCTCTTGTTCACGAAGAGGCAGACGTCCACTCTTCTGTTGTTATTGGCCCATTTTCGATTATTGGCCCTAATGTAACCATTGCAAAAGGTACGGTTATCAATGCAAATGTGATCATTGATGGGTGGACGACTATTGGTGAGAATAATCAAGTGTGCTCTGGCGCCATTATTGGTAATTTACCGCAAGACTTAAAGTTTAGCGGTGAAAAAAGCTATGTTCAGATTGGCAATAATAATATCATCAGAGAGTATGCAAATATTAATCGCGGTACAGAAGGTGGTGGGTTAGTAACCAAGATTGGTGATAATAATCTGCTGATGACCAACTCGCATGTTGCTCATGATTCAGTTATAAGCAATAACTGTATTTTGGGCCATTCGACTCTTTTGGGTGGGCATGTGGAGATTGGAGCGCACGCGACGATTAGCGCGCTTTGTGCGATACATCAATTTTGTAAGATTGGCACAGGTAGTATGATTGGCGGTGGTAGCATGATAGTGAAAGATGTAATGCCTTATACGATTGTTAAAGGTCACTCGCCCAAGTTAGGTGGCTTGAATGTTGAGCGTTTAAAAAGACTAGGTTTTAGTGTTACAGAAAAGAAACAACTAAAAAGAATGTATCAACTCTTTTTTCAATCATCATTGTTGGTTAAAGATGCTATTACTCAAATTGAACAAGAATTTCCAAATAATAAACATAGTCAAACGATTATTGACTTTATCAAGCAGTCAACACGAGGTATTTATCGTTGAACAAGCAAAGCGAAACACTGTCTGTAGAGGATTTATCCCTTATTGCAGACAATAGCCCGTTCTTTAAAACTAATTCAGATAGTTACAACAGCATATCCACACTACAGGCGGCTAAACACTCTGACATTGTGGTTTTTCATAATCCTAAATACAAGAGATTCCTTGCAGAAACAAAAGCGGGGGTAATTATCTTGAAAGAGGAATATAAGCCTTTAGCTCCCAAGCAAGCAAACTTAATATTTAGCTCAAATCCTTATAAAGCTTTTGCGTTAATAGCGAAGCAATTATATGCAAAGCCTCATGCAAGCGCGTATATTTCTGACAGAGCGGTCATTGGTCATGAAGTTGTTTTGGCAGAAGGCGTTACGGTCAAAGCTGGTGCTGTCATTGATGGTAAGGTGTTTATTGGCAAAGGGACGACGGTAGGAGCAAATGCAGTTGTAACCGATGATGTTGAAATTGGTGAATATTGTCAAATAGGACCAAATGCAACAATTTCACATGCAAAGATAGGAAATCAAACGATCATTTATCCTGGTGTGTGTATTGGTCAAGATGGATTTGGTTTTGCTAGTGATAGCAATGGTCACTATAAAATTCCACATATTGGCCAGGTGATTATTGGTGATGATGTTGAAATCGGCGCGAATACTTGTATTGATAGGGGAACGATTGAGGATACAGTGATAGGTTCCAAGTGTCGTATCGATAATTTAGTGCAGATTGGTCACAATGTTCAAATCGGTCGAGGTAGTGTTATTGTCTCTCAAGTCGGTATTGCTGGAAGTGCAAAAATAGGTGCAAATGTAACGCTTGCAGGCCAAGTAGGTATTAATGGTCATGTAGCCATTGGTGATGGCACTATCGTGTTAGCCCAAAGTGGTGTTGTTAAAGATACGCCACCTAAAAGCAAAGTAGCTGGATTTCCAGCAGTTCCATACAAACAGTGGATTAAGAATCATCTTAAGTCTAAAAAATAGATGAATTATTCCAAAATCAGTCAAAATATAAAGCATGAGAGGCGTTCAATATTTGGTTGGATGGTGGCTACGGTAAGTGTCATGTTTCAATTTAGTGCATATAGACATATGCGCTATGTTTTTGCTCATAAACTCCCTGATAAAAGAATAAAGCAGTTACTTGCAGCCTACTATACTCACTTGTTTGAGTTTGCTATCCATACCGTTAGCTTGTTTTTAATTCCACAACGTTTTTTAACTAAAAAGGTTGTGCTAAAAGGTCAGAACTTTCTTGATGATGCGTTGTTAAAAGGTAAAGGTGTACTTTTAGTAACGGCACATACAGGAAGCTGGGAACTTGCTTCAACAATTGGCTTGTCTAAATTTAAAAACTTTAAGAGTAAGTGCTTTCTTATCAGAAAGACAATAAGAGTTGAGTTTATTGATAAGCTTATAAAATCTATCTTTCGTTTTCATAATCTTGAAGTTCTTTCTCGTGATCATGCTTTATTGAAGGCGGTAAAACGACTTAAAGAAAATAATGTCGTTGCTTTTGTGATTGATCAAAGACACAAGAGAAGGGATAAATTTAAAACGGATGTGCTCTTTTTTAATAGAGAAGTATCATTTAATAACTCTATTGTTCAAGTTAAGAAAATATCTGGCTCTCCAATAGTTCCCGTTTATGCCTATAGAAACGATGATGGCAGACAGGTTCTGGAATTTGGAGAGGAGCTCCATATTCAAGTTGATAACTTGGAGAATGCGATGGCAAGTTTATTAAACAATGTTGAAGATGCTATTGTTAAGCATCCAGCTCAATGGATATGGTCTTATAATATTTGGCAAACACATAAGCACCATAAGAACAAAGCCTAGGGGCCCTGCCTAAGTTATTTTAATTTTAGCTGCGTCAAAATTTCTTTTGCCGCTTTTGTGTTTGTATCACATTGAAGATTCTCGTGTATTAGTCTGAACTGCTCAAGTAGTGGCTCATTGTTTTTGTTGAGCAGTTGATTGAGTGCTTCAGTGACTCGTCCTACAGTAAAGTTCTCTAAATACAATTCTGGGACTAGTTCTTCATTTGCAATAATGTTTGGAAGGGATGCAAATTCAGTTTTAACTTTTTTCGATGCCAACCATAGTGTAAACCAGTCTGCATGGTAGGCTGTGACCATAGGCTTTTTAAATAGCATGGTTTCTAACGTTGAAGTGCCCATTTTTGTTAGAACTACATCGGCACTTTCTAGAGCTAAATGATTATCGCTTGTATAAATAAACGTTATATGGGGCACTTTGATGGATGCAATGTTTTTTATTTGTAAAAGCACTTTATTACTTGCATAAGGAATAACAAATTGAAGATTTTTATTTGTCTCAAAAAGCTTAGCGATTGCTAAAAAAAATGTTGGTGCAATATATTTGATTTCAGAGCTTCTACTTCCTGGCAATATCGTAATAACTGTTTTGGAAACATCAAGATTTAATGCACTTCTAGCTTGTAATGCATTTGATTTTAAGGGGATTTCATCTGCTAAAGGATGTCCTATGAATTTTGCACTCATCCCTCTCTGCTTTAAATAGCCTTCTTCAAAAGGTAACTGGCACAAAACTTGGTCAACTGACTGTTTAATCCAGTGAACGCGTTTAGGTCGCCAGGCCCAAATTTTGGGGCAAACATATTGAATAGTTTTAATACCTTTTTGTTTTAATTTATTGGCAATTTTGAGATTAAACTCAGAATAGTCGATACCAATAAACATATCGACTTGCTCGTTGATAAGGAAGTCAACAAGGATATTGTGATAGCGCCTAAACATAAAAAAACGCGCTAAGACATCAGTGATACCCATGACACAAAAATCTTCAAATGGCAGTAGGGAGTTAAACCCTTGCTCTGCCATTTTAGGGCCACCGATTCCACAAAAATTAATGGACGAATTAATGCTTTTGATTGATTTTATTAAGCCTGCGCCTAACCTATCACCAGAGTGCTCGCCAGCAATTAATGCGACTTTAATTGGATGTGACATATCTACGAGTTAAACCATTTTTTCAGGAATAACATATTGATCAAACTCACTCTCGGTCAGTAGGTTTAGTTTTACTGCAGCTTCTTTTAAAGAAGACTCATCCTTGTACGCGGTTTTAGCGATAAGGGCAGCTTTATCATAGCCAATATGCTGGTTTAGCGCAGTGACTAGCATTAGTGAGTTATGAAGATAGTGATTAATTTGCTTCTCATTTGCTTCAAGGCCATCTATACAAAATAGTCTAAAACTTTTCATACTGTCGGTGAGAAGATTTGCTGAGTGGAGCAAGTTAAAAATCATCATAGGCTTATATACATTTAGCTCAAAATTCCCTTGGCCACCAGCAACAGTAATTGCGGTATCATTACCTATAACTTGTGCACAGACCATAGTGAGTGCTTCACACTGAGTAGGGTTAACTTTTCCTGGCATAATGGAAGATCCGGGCTCGTTTTCTGGTAGATGTAATTCACCAATACCACAACGAGGACCAGAGCCTAGCCAGCGTATATCATTTGCTATTTTCATTAATGCGCATGAAAGTGTTTTAAGGCTTGCGCTTGCATGAACAATTGCATCATGGGCAGCTAAATAGGCAAATTTATTTTTTGCTGTTTTAAATGGTAGTTGCGTAATCGTTGCAATATGTGCAGCAACGTTATGTGCAAAGTCCGGGTGACTATTTAGACCGGTACCCACCGCCGTTCCTCCTAGTGCAAGTTCATAAAGTTCGGGTAAAGTTTCTTCAATACGATTTTTTGCATACTCAAGCTGAGCAGCGTACCCAGAAAACTCTTGTGATAAGCTTATGGGCACAGCATCTTGTAAGTGCGTACGCCCTATTTTTATAATTCCTTGAAAAACTTTTACTTTTTTATCAATAGCTTTGCTAAAGGCACTAAGTTCTGGTAATACTTTTTCAGTAAGCACCTTAATGGATGCTATATGCATTGCTGTGGGAAATGTGTCATTAGAGGACTGTGACATGTTGACGTGATCATTAGGATGGATAGGCTCTTTTGAGCCCATAGTGCCCCCAGCTATTTCAATTGCACGATTAGAAATGACTTCATTAACATTCATGTTTGATTGCGTACCACTACCAGTTTGCCAAACATGTAGTGGAAAGTGATTATCAAGCTTGCTATCAAGGATCTCATCACAGACCTTAATGATAAGTTCTTTCTTCTCTTCATCTAGTTTTTTTAATTCACAGTTTGTAATAGCCGCTGCCTTTTTGAGTATGGCAAAAGCATGAATAACTTCTAAAGGAAGGATATCGCTACCAATATCAAAATGATGCAAGGAGCGCATGGTTTGGGCTCCATAATATTTGTTATTTGGAACCTCAATCTCTCCCATGGAGTCTTTTTCTATTCTGTTGGTCATATTTGCTTATAACTCATGCTAAGATAAATTGACTTGGATTATATCAATTCTAAATTCTTATGGCTAAACATCGTTTTTTTATTAAATCTACACTGTCTCAAGGTGAAGTCGTTATTTTAGAGGGCCAGGAGGCTTCCCATATAAGGAATGTCTTACGTTTAAAAAAAGGGGATGAGGTCACATTGTTTAATGGCGCGGGCAAAGAGGCTATTGCATGTATTGATGATAGCTCACGAGCGATGGTGAAACTGTCTATCTTAGAAAGTAAGACTGAGTCGAAGGAGTCGCTACTCGATATGCACTTAGCACAGGGAATATCTAAGGGTGAGCGTATGGATTTTGTTATACAAAAAGCAGTTGAGCTTGGGGTTAGCTGCTTTACACCCGTAATAACGCAATTTATGGCACTAAAACTTGATGAAAAGCGTATGGCTAAGAAAATGCAACATTGGCAGAAAATTATCGAAAATGCGAGTGCTCAGTCACAGCGAAATAGATTGATGCAATTAAATCAGCCTTGCCATTTGGCAGATATACTCAAACAAGAGGCGGTTGGTCCAAAGATTATGTTGGAGCCTAATATCCTAGGACGAATCAATGATTTGCCACAAGATTTAAAGCAACTAATGGTTGTTATTGGCCCAGAGGGAGGATTTAGCAAAGAGGAAACGTTGCTAGCTAAATCCCAGAAGGTTCATTTAGTAAGTTTGGGGCCTCGAGTTCTACGTACAGAAACAGCAGCTCTTGCTGCATGTGCTATCTTGCAAATGAAATATGGCGACTTTGCATTATGAAAAATAATGTCCGATATACAAGCTAAAAGGTAGTGTAACCCCGCGGTTATCTTTGCTAATACCCGCATTAGAATAGTGGATAAAGCTTATTCCAAAATGATTGATCAGGCGTTGACTATCTAATTCTCTAAGACCAATATTTAGTTGATCTTTAAAAATAAAGCGGATACCTAATCTTTTGTTTCCTAGCTGTGTTCCTGATATATAACTTGGCGATACAGAGCCAATAATTTCAGGCTGATAATGTTTTAATAATATTTGATTCGGCAAAATTTTAAAAACAGGTCCTATTGATGCGGCCCACAAATGTTTATGATGACTCATGTTGCTTTCATCAAGGTGGCTTAGGCTAGTGATTAAGCCTAGAGAGAATACTTGATTAATTGCTTTTATGATAGGGGTATAATTGAGGACAAATGCTCTAGTATCTTTTGATTTATCAATATCTGAAAACCAAGGCCTATATTTAATATGTAGCTCAATATTATGAGCAAACGATAGGCTAGGTAGTAGGATAATTAGACAATAGAATAAATACTTTTTCATAATAACCATTCCTTGGTTTTTTAATTAACGTAAAGTTACAAGTTCCTCACTTGAAGTCGGATGTATCGCTAATGTTTTATCAAAGTCAGCTTTAGTTGCCCCCATTTCTAAGGCTACTGCAAAGCCTTGTAATATTTCATCAACACCCTCTCCTATCATATGTAGGCCAACCACTTTATCGGTAGAAACATCAACAATCAACTTCATTACTGTTGGTGTTTTGGTTTCTGAAAGGGCATCAAACATCGGGTTAAAGCGACTTTGATAAATTTTGATTTCTTTATGTTTTTCTTTTGCCTCTGCTTCAGTGAGCCCTATAGTTGCTATTGGCGGATGGGAAAAGACAACAGTCGGTGTTAGGGTTGCATTGTATTTAGCATGCTTCTTGTTGTTGAACAAGCGCTCGCTAAGCATTCGTCCTTGCCGAATTGCAGCAGGTGTTAAAGGTGGCATACCTGTCACATCACCAACGGCATAGTGGGAGATTAAGGAAGTATTTTGATATTCATCAATATTAATATAACCGCTACTATCTACTTTTATATTTACAGTATCTAGACCTAGATCCTTGGTTAAAGGCTTTCGTCCTGCTGCTATGATGATTTCATCGAACCCTTGATACTGGCCCTTATCAAATAATATCGTCTTGTCCTTTGAAATACAGTTAAGTTGATGATGGGGATATATTTGAATGCCATTTTTCTTCATTTGCTCATGCAGAGCTTCTTGTAACATGGGATCAAAGCCACTCAGTGGCAACGCTTTACGATAGAAAAAAGAGACATCACTGCCTAGAGCGTTTAATAGCCCAGCAAGCTCAACGCCAATATAACCACTACCAATAATTGCTACTTTTTTTGGCTGTGTCGTTAGAGCAAAGAATCCATCAGAATCGATGGCATGTTCAATGCCGGGTATGTTTGGTATAAAAGATGTTGAACCAGTGGCGATTAAAATATGAGAAGCTTTGTAGGTATTGCTATTAACTGCTATTACATTAGGTGCTTTAAGGGTTGCAAATCCCTCAACAAAATCAATTTGATTGGTTTTGAATTTTTTTAGATAAATATCATGCAGACGAGAAATGTAGGCTTCTCTTGCTGTGGTCAGTTGTTGCCAATTAAACCCTATTGTTTTAATGGAAAATCCATAGTCAGAGGATTGCCTCACATAATGTTTGATAGATGCCGCGTTCCACATTACTTTTTTAGGGACACACCCGACATTAACACAAGTGCCACCAATTTTTTTATTATCAATTACCAGTACCTTTGCACCGTATTCTGCTGCTCTATTTGCACTAGCGATACCACCACTACCGCCACCAATTACTATATAGTCATAGTGCATTTATGTCCTCTATCATTTAAAATCGCTCACCTTATGTGTTCTTAGTATCCGTGATTGATGAGCGATAGCCAAATAAAAATGAAAAAACTTTTATTTGTAGGGGATAAAGGGGTTGGTAAAACAACTATTCTTACAAGCCTTGCTGATAAAGAAGAGGTTGTCATACCCACTATCGGTATTGACTGTACTTATCTATATGGACGTAATTTAAAACTTTTATGTTGGGATTTATCTGGAGAGCCAAGCCTTCACTTTATGCTGAAGGATTTTTGTAAAATTATAGATACGGTGGTTATAGTGTGTCGTGCTGATGATGCGAATAGCGTCGAATCAATTAATCATTGGTACAACAAAGTTAGAGCATTTGATAGTGACCTTAATATCATATTAATGGTCAATAATTTCCATATACATTCATCTATACCGCTAAAAACTGAAATATCCAAAAATTTTAATGAGATATTATATGTTTCGGATCCGTTGTCTATTGAACAGACCAAACGTCGATTATTATTTGTTGATGAGCCAAAAAAACAAAATCATCATTTGCTTAATAAGCATGATGAGGATTACTTTTATCCAAATATTGCTACTGAAAGTCCAATACTAAGTTTTATTAAAAAAGAACTGTCTATCCTATTAAAAGAAAGGCACCGGTATTTTTTTAAACCAGCCCCTAAAAATGAAGCGTTACTCAAGATTTTTTCAGAGATTTGTCGAGGTGCGTTGACAAATATTGATGAAATTATAGAAGCATTACATGTGATTAAAGAGAAGCGGGTGATACGCTTGATTGCCTCAATTGAGCAGAGAATAGAGTATTTTTCTTTAGCCCCTGTAGAGTTAACTCCTAGTCTTTCATAATGCTCGTTTTCAGACTCTAATATTTATTGAATGATTAAAGACTATACTCCTGTCCTTTCATAATGATGCAATTGATTTGTTAGTGTTGCTAATGATGATTAATATTTTTACAATGTCTTCTTTGTCAATAAAGAAAGCGGTAAAGATATGCTTAGATGTCTCATTGTTTATGATGCTGATTTAGAAAAGCAAGCGGTGATAAAGGCTCTGGGAGAAGAGTTTTCGATTTATGCAACTGAGTCTCCCGGTAGCTGGCAGCAAATTAAAAAGAATAATCAGTCTATTTTTTGTTGCTTAGTTAGTGAGCCTGAGGTGAATGGTACGTCGAGTACTTGCCATGAGGTTGATTTATTATACGTAATAAAAAAATCAGCTAAGCCTGCTTTAAACACAACGTTTTCAGGACAGTCAGTGCCTTCTAGTTTTAAAATAAAATCCGTTGAGCTAAGATCAGTTGCTGATATTGATACGTCCACTGCTCTAGGTAAACACTTTTGGCAAAAAGTGACTGATATAGCCTCGCCTCAGAGTACAGCAAATCAACTATCGGTCACCGTTAGTAGTAGAAGATTAGCCCTTGCAACTAAACGTTATGGATGTTTTTGGCAAGTGAGTGGTAGAAAGGGAGTTAAGCGTGCTTGTAATCATGATGAGGGTACGTTAAAGCGCGCCATTAGAGCCATATTAGCCGATTATAGTAAATACAGTGCTTGTGGTAGTTGGTTTAGCTTTATTAATCGAGCAGTTACGCTTCATCTAAATCGTCATCATGTTAAAGCGGTTTCGCGAATTATCTCTAAAATAGATAGCAACACAGGCTATAGTCTCGAAAATATTTTAAGCGATTTGAATCAAATATCCTCCCAACCAAGCTTTAATCATAATGGTTCTCTTAGTATGAGAATAACAAATATTAAGAATATGCTTCTGACTAAACAAATTGACTTAACTGATCCTAGGCTATTAACAGATAGTTGTGCTGAAAATGTTCCAGGATGTTTTGCTCGCTATTAGTCGGTGCTTGACACTTCAATGCCACTCATATGCAGTAGGGGGTCGATGCTAGGCTCTCTGCCTCTAAAAGCGATAAAGTTATCAATCGCTTTTCTTGAGCTACCACGAGATAATATTTCATTAAGAAAGTCATGACCAACTTTTGCTGAAAAGATGCCTTCTTCTTCAAATCGTGAAAACACATCGCAGGCAAGCACTTCAGCCCACTTGTAACTATAGTATCCAGCTGCGTATCCACCAGCAAAAATATGCGAAAACTGATTGGGAAATCGATTTAACTCAGAGCTTGGTGTGACACTATATTTTTCTTTTATTTCATTTAAGGTCGAAAGCACGTCTTTAAAGTGGTGCTCATTATCGTTCATATGAATTGTAAAATCGAATAGTGAAAACTCAAGTTGGCGCATGAGGGCCATTGCTGACTGAAAATTTTTAGCTTTTAGTAACTTTTGATATAAATCTTTTGGTAGGGGCTCTTTAGTGGCAATATGACTGCTCATTAATAATAAGGCTTCATAATGCCAGCAGTAGTTTTCAAAAAATTGACTGGGAAGTTCTACGGCATCCCACTCAACGCCATTGATGCCACTTGCGCTTAAATAATCAACATTGGTTAGAAGATGGTGTAGGCAATGGCCAAACTCATGAAATAGAGTGACAACCTCATCGTGTGAGAGGCAGGCTTCTTTGTTTTCTGCTGGTGGAGCGAAATTACATGTCAGAAAAGCAACAGGTTTTTGTTTTTTTCCACCGGACAATTTACGAAAACCAACACACTCATCCATCCAAGCACCGCCTCGCTTATTTTTTCTGGCAAAAAAATCCATATACACACCACCACATACATGATGCTCTTCATCAACTAGCTCATAAAAACGCACATCAGGATGCCAGGTATCAACATCTTTTTTTTCTCTTAATGAAATACCATAAAGTTTTTGTGTGATTTCGAATAAACCGCAGATAACTTTCGATACAGGGAAGTATGGACGTAACATTTCTTCAGAGATATTGAAATCTTTTTGTCTTTGTTTTTCGCTATAATAGCTAACATCCCATGGAGAGAGTTTTTTCTTAGCAAACGCCTCGAGAGATTTATATTCACGTTTAGCTTGTCCTAAGCCTTTTTCAGAGAGAGAGAGTAAAAACTCCATAACACGCGCAGTAGACGGAGCCATTTTTTTCGCAAGAGAGAGCTCTGCATAATGTTTAAACCCAAGTAGTGATGCTTTTTGCTGACGCAGTTTGAGAATATCTTTGATGATATTCGTGTTATCTTGATGCTTATCATGAGGACCTATCTCTGATGCCCTAGTGATATAGGCTTCATATAACTCTTTTCTTAAAGACTCATTATCTGCAAATGTCATGACAGCATGAAAGCAAGGAAAATCTAAAGTTAAAACAAAACTTCCCTCCTCATGTGCTTTTTCTTTTGCAGTCGCTAAAGCGTGCGCAGGCAGACCTTTAATTTCGCTTATATCACTGATTGTTTTTTGCCACTGGTTTGTTGCATCTAATATGTTATTTTCAAACTGTGTTGTAAGCTTTGATAATTTTGCTTGGATAGATTTAAAGAGCGCTTTTTTTTCTCCTGTTAATGCAACTCCAGATAGTTCAAAGCTTTTTATCTCATCCAGAAGTATTTTTTTTTCAATATCATTATTTGGAATGACTGATTTGACTGCCTCATAGAGATTTTTATTTTGGCCGATACTCGTAGAATAGTCTGACAGTGCTTCAATACATTCTTGATAGACTTTCCTTAAGGGGGCGCTATTTGCAACGGAGTGTAAGTGAGATATTGGTGACCATAGTTTACTGAGCTCATCATCAATATCATCTAGCGGTATCATGAGCGATTCGAATGTGTGGTTGTTACTGGTAAGTAATTTTTCTATAGCGTTTAAATTTAAATTAAGTTGCTTTTTAAACTGTTCAGTAAAATTATCAAGTACGATATTTGAAAATTGCGGTTGAAAAATCATGTGAGTACCGTTGCGCAAGAGATTAATAACCAAGATTATACGGATTTTATATTTTGATTCACCTTTCAGTCGCATAACTTCCTCTAAAAAAGCTATCTAACGCGTTAATCATAATGACAAAATAACATCTTTATGTTCAAAAATAAGATAAATAGATTACTTTTATGTATATTATTTACAGTGATTCGGGCAAAAACTTGACACAAGGGCAAAAAGTGAGCATTCTTTCGCATGAAAAATTGTTAAACAATAAATCTAGGAGTCCAATCTCATGAAAAAACTAATGTTAGCAAGTGCACTAGTTGCAGCAAGCTTTCTTCCTTTAGCTGCAAATGCAGGTCTTTATGCTGAAGCGCAAGGCGGCTATACACAACTAGACACAAATAAAAACATAGCAAGTGACAATGATATTGGTGGTTTTTCATACGGCCTACGTGCTGGTTTTGAGAAGAACATCAATGACAAAGTTAAGCTAGGTTTAGAAGTTGGTGCTGCTGACTTAGGTGAGTCAAAATTTGGTTCAACTTTGACATTAAACCAAAAAGCTTTAGACCTTCTTGGTACAGCTAGCCTTTCTGTTAATGATGACGTTGACGTTTATGTTAAAGCTGGTGCAGCTTCTGTTCGTCAAGAGTCTAAATTAGCATCTTCAACTGTTAAGAAAACTGAAACTGAGCCAATGGCTGCTGTAGGCGTTTCTTACA
>JAUICE010000099.1 GCA_030428185.1 Gammaproteobacteria bacterium | reverse complement strand
TGAGTATATAAATCGACTCGTTTTTGTGCTTCCAGTCTCTCTAATGTATTTTCCAGGGTAAAAAATACTTGCCCCGATTGATAAAAATATATGTCGACTAATGCGTTTATTTAGATAAGTATCAATTTCATCGCCTATATGTCGAGCATTAGAGCTAAAAGAAGCTCTTAATATTCCTCCATTTGCTAAGTAGGCGGCATCGCTTGTATTTGCACGATTAAAGTCAAGTAAGGTAACGCCTATGGTTGTATGTTTAAATGGAATGAAGTTAGCGCCAATGGATGGTGAGAGGATATTTTGTCTAGCAATATAGTCCATATATCCTAAGAACCAGTGTCCACGGGTAAACATTTTATAAAATGTATGGTTCTCATTGTTATTTGGGTTACCGCCAGATGCATAATCTAGATAAGCATATAGCGTGGGTGTGTACTTTATTTTGAGTAAAGTATAACGAACTCTGGAACCTAACATATAGGCACGAATATTTTTATTCCCCCAGTGTCCTAATTGATAGGCAAATTCAACATCAGAAAGTAATCTATTCGTCTGGTTATGAAATAGGCGAAAACCTATTGTATGTCGGTTGTCTTTTTGTGTTAGCGGTGAACGTTCACTGTTTGGCCCCATAAAACTTAAGGCTGGATCTTTTGTATGTAACCAGTATAGATTTAGCCCAATTGGCTTAGTATCAAAAATCGAATAAATTCCTTCAAATGCTTGATTGGAATATGAAGGATTTTGTTGTGTTTGTTTGACTATGACAGCTTGCGTTTTAAATGTATTGATAGTGATATTATTTTTTTTATAGATAGCGGCATTGCCATCCCATGTACGTAGACTATTTGACCAAGGAGCCAGGGTAACTAAGCGATAGTTTTCAAATGCCATATTAAAGCGGCCAGCCCTAAGTGTGAGGCTGTCATTTTCCAAGGCTTTTACATCAATAAATCCTTGTTGCAGAGCAAGTTCATCTTTATCACTATTTCTAATGCCACCAGGTAAGCTACGGTTACTAGAAAGAGCAGATTTAATTTCAACAAATGCTCTTATATGTTCATGAAAGTGTATGTCGCCAAATAAGCGTATTCGGAATAAATTAAAGGTATCGTTGTCGTTATTTAGTTGAAACTGCTGCCAGTTTTCTATTCTATCGCGAGCTTCTATTCCTAGGGATGCCCAAGGTCCATGGGGATTTTTTGTTAATAAAATATATTTATAACGATTCCATGGATCTTTGTCATATAGTGACGGATTGAGTGTGTAAACATACGACCAGTCTTCATTGTATCTAAGTAGCTTGTAGGTGGGAAAGGGCAAAGAGCAATCTATACAACTCGCTAATGCTTGTTGCCCGCAAAAAAAAGTCATTAATAGTATTCGATTAAGGTTTATCACTGACGTTTTCAACGTGGTTGTATTTAATAGAGCGTACACGATACCTTTGAGTAGTAATAAAATTCAAGCTCCTGATTTAAGGAGCTATGAGTTTTATATTACATAGCTAATACCTCAGCTACTTTAGCTGCTTGCGCTTCTTCTGCTTGCTGATGTTCCTGCATCTCTAAAATAAGGGGTTTAAGTTTCTCAAATTCTTTAGCAAGTTGCTCTGAGGCCTCAAGTTCTGCAGGGGTCAACTCTTTCGTACGGTCTGTTTGAATAATCTGTTCTAATTTTATTGGGGATAGGAGGTCGTCAGTATTTATTGTGTATCCAAAGTTATCAAAAAATACGAGCTCTCGAGTTTTTAAGTCAAATCCGTAAGCAACTGGCTGAGATTTTTGTTTTTTGAGTGAGACAAATAATGCTTGAATACGCTTTATGGCAACATCTGATGAGCAATCAAGCAACCATCCAACAAAGCCACCACCTTTTTGACCAATGTAATAACCGCCAGATCCAAATATAGATGCAAGCCCACCACCTAGACTATATCCTGTAACCTCTTCTCCCCATGAACGTGCAAATAAACTAGAGCTAAACCGTCCACTACCTGAGCCACTTTGTCTAGCGCTTAATCCAAACAAGCCAGAAAAAAGCACGCTCACACCACGAACTACGGGTAACATATATTCAGACCCAGCAGCGACTCTACCACCAAACCAGCCAAAGCCGAAGCCGAAAAACATTAAAACAATTCCTGAGAAACGTCCAAGCTTATCTTGAAAAAATCCAGGTTTTTTCTCATAGGCTTCGATTTTTGTAAGTAGACTGTTGGCACGAGCTTGTAGAGATTGCAACTCTTCACTGCTGATTTTAAATTCACCAGGCATGTATATATCTTGCAGGTTAAGCTTAAGCAATCTTCGAATTGCATCTTTAAGTAATCGTCGCTCAAAGTGATTACCTAGCTGTATGTCCATACATTTGCCAATCAGGGTATGTAGCGTGCCGTAGTTTTTATGTTTGAAATTATATTCAGCTTTAATTTCAACACGGGTTAGATGACAGACAACCAACAGTAACTCATAGGCTTGGACATTAAATTCATAGTCACCGGTTTTGGTTTTATACTTTACCATTGCTGCAATTTTTTCTAGAAGCTCTATTTGGTTGCGTCTTGCTATGACGTTGGTTGCACCAAAGGTTGTACCCCAAGGTTGCTTAGCAGTTTCTAATACAAATGGTTTTTTTGTTCGTTTGGAGACAGCTGTCTCATATGTTTTACGTAAACTATTCTCAAAATCAGGCGGTGAGCCAAGAATGCTTTCAGGTAAATGGTAAGGCGCGTAGGTATGACGTTTAGGTTTGTCTTTTTTATGCGCTTTTTTATCTGGCATAGTATCTTCCTTGTTGTTGGTCAGGAACAATCTTTATAGATTGAATTATCAAAACTTTGTTTAACATTGGCTCACTCATTTAATCTAATCTTACTGAATTGTTTTGGGTTTGCAATGGCAATTTTGTTAATTTTTCGTCTTTAGGTATAGAATAGCCGCACTTTCATAATTTGGTGTGGATTTTATGCATGAGTACTATAAGGAAACACAAGCTTGGTTAAGCAAATGTCAAAACGATATGGTTACAACACTGATAGAATGGGCAAATATAAATTCAGGAAGTTATCACCTGGAAGGTATTCAGCGTTTTAAAGAGAAAGTGCTTTCTGCTTTTTCTACACTTGGTGGGCAGTTATCGGTTTCAGAGACAGCACAGGTGGAGACGCTTAATGAGACTGGTGTTTTTGAAAAGCAACAACTAGGACCCGTTGTTAGTTTAACTAAGCGTACCAAAGCAAAAAAACAAATTTTGTTATGTGGTCATATGGATACGGTGTTTCCTAAAGAGAGTGCCTTCCAAACAGTAAAGGAGTTAGATGTAAACCGTTTGAATGGTCCTGGAGTGACCGATATGAAGGGCGGTATTCTTGTCATGCTCTATGCGCTCAAAGCATTAGAGCAATCACCGTGGGCGAGTGATATTGGTTGGCAAGTACTGCTCAATAGTGATGAGGAAGTTGGTACGAGTGCCTCAATGCCTCATATACAGAAAGCATGTGAGAACAAGTCAGTTGCTTTAGTTTATGAGCCTACGTTAGATGATAAAGGATTAATGGCTGCGCGTCGTAAGGGTAGTGGTAAATTTAGTATTATAGTTAAAGGTAAAAGTGCTCACGCCGGCCGTCATTTTTCTAAGGGGCATCATGCAATTGCATGTTTAAGTGAATTAGTAACGATGCTTCATCAACTTAATGACAAAAGAGAAGGTTTAATCGTCAATGTAGGCTATATTCATGGTGGTGGTGCACTTAATGTTGTTCCTGATAAGGCGCTGGCAAAAATAAATGTGCGTATTTTACATCAAGAAGATGCAGACTGGTTTGTTAAAACCTTTCACAAGTTTAAAGAAAAGTTTGAGCAGAAAAGAAAGTTTCAAATTGAACTGCACGGTGGTTTTCATCGACCTGTGAAGCAGGTTGACTCAAAAAGCACAAAGTTGATGGAAACTTTAAAGCAACTTGCTGGTGGTTTAAATGTCCCCATAGATTATGCCAATATAACCGGCGGCTGCTGTGATGGTAATAATATTAGTGCGTTTGGCTTGCCGGTGATTGATACCATGGGTGTAAGAGGTGGCTGTATTCACCAAGAAGATGAATATATTGTGCTTGATAGTTTAAAAGAGCGTGCGACTTTGAGTGCGTGGCTCATGATGGAATATGCAAGAGGATTAGTAGTATGAGTTTGATCTTTCGTCCTGTTAACACTAACGATTTAGATGATATCTATGACCTAGCAGTCAA
>JAUICE010000098.1 GCA_030428185.1 Gammaproteobacteria bacterium | reverse complement strand
ACCCTGTTTCTAGTAGCTCATCGAGTTCGTTAATGGCTTTACATGCTTGACGTGAAGCATCAATGCAGCACTTTAAAAACGGTAAATATAGCGGTTTAATTGTCTCAGGCAAGACCATCTTACGCCCCATGACTAGGCCAGCAATATCTTGAGCTTTGTTGGCCAGCTTATCCTGAACCGTCAATAGCTCTAAAATATCACTTCTTGGTACAGGCAGAAATAAGCCAGAAGGAAGGTTTAAGCGCAATTCTTTTTTAAGTTTATCAGCTTCATGCTCAAAGGTTTGAACCTCTTTGTGTATCAACTGAGCTTGGTCCCAATTCTCTTTTAAAGCAGCCTCAAAAAAGGGAAGTAGTGTTTTTACGGTTGTATGCGCTTTATGTATATGTTGCTCTAACGGTTTGATAGGAGAGGGACCAAATACATTGAAGATGTTTTGCATGGCGAATGAGATTCCTTGGGGCTGGCTACTTTTTTTAAGTCAGTATACCGGTTTTATTTAGCTTGCCGCAATGGGAATTTCTACCTTGAATAGATAATGCTTACTTGTACTTTTTTTTTACTAGGGTAAGATTAAACGCATACTTATATCCAATAGACATAGATTTGAAGTTGTGGTTTAAGGCTTAGCTATTGAGCCTGTCGGTACAAATATCTTATAAAAAGTGTCGCGACTAGGGTAGGTGGCGCCAAAGCCAGGAGATCTGGACTTTTTTTGATGGTTGTTCCGGTCAGTTAAACGATTAACTTCTTAGTTGCGATTTTTGATTCACACATAAACTTAAAATTATACAAGGCCATAAATTGATTTCTGCACCACGAAATAAAACCTTAAATGTGTTTTCTTTGGTGATGATTAATATCATTGCTGTAGATAGCTTACGTACCTTACCGATTACGGCTGAGTATGGCCTGTCGTTAGTCTTTTTTTACATACTTGCCGCTGCTGTTTACTTTATACCTGTGGCCTTGGTGTCAGCAGAGTTAGCAACTGCTTGGCCTAAAACAGGAGGATTGTATGTTTGGGTGAGAGAGGCCTTTGGCCCTAGGCTCGGTACGCTAACCTTATGGTTTCTTTGGATTTATAATGTTGTATGGTTTCCAACTATTTTAACATTTATTTGCTCTGCTATAGCTTATTTATTCCACCCTAGTCTTGCTAATAATAAAATTTTTATTTTTTCTTCCATAACGGTGATTTTTTGGCTGACGACTTTTTTAAATGCTTTAGGGATGAGAGTCTCTAGCGCCATTAGTACGCTAGGCGCTCTATTAGGAACATTGCTCCCCATGAGCATTATTATCATTCTTGCGCTTTTTTGGGTCAGTTTAGGCAAGCCTACTGAGCTCTCGTTTTCATGGAAGCATATATGGCCGACTAGCTTTAAGCCCAGTCACTTATCGATGCTCACAGGGTTATTATTTGGATTAGTAGGTATGGAAATGTCAGCAGTTCATGCTGGAGACGTCAATAATCCACAAAAAGACTACCCAAAGGCGCTTTTTTACTCAACTATTATTATTTTTTCCTCTTTAGTACTTAGTGCGCTGGCTGTGGCACTGGTAGTGCCTAAGAGCAAGTTAAGTGTTGTTACCGGTCTTTTTGATGCATTTAGTGTGTTTTTCAAAGCATTTCACCTACCAATGCTAATACCTATCATGATAGGTTTGGTGATACTAGGAGGTGTCTGTGGCGTATCGACCTGGGTAATTGGCCCTGCTAAAGGGTTGATGGTTGCAGCCAGTGATGGCTGTCTGCCAAAATTTTTAGAGAAACAAAATCGCTATGGTATGCCGCAGAACCTTCTTATTGTTCAAGCTGTAGTGTTTACTGTATTAAGTGCTTTATTTGTTTTTTTTGACAGCATTAGCGCATCTTACTGGTTATTAAGCGCCCTTACGGCACAATTGGCGATGTTGACCTATGTGATGATGTTTCTTTCGGCAATTATGCTGAGGATTAAAAAACCTTCCATTCCACGTCCCTTTAAAGTGCCAGGTGGTTTGTATACGTTTATAGGGATTGGGATTATCGGTTTAGTGACCTGTCTTTTTGCTTTAGTGATTGGTTTTGTTCCACCAGATGGTTTGAATATAAAACACCCCCATTTGTATAGTATTATGCTTGTTGTAGGCCTATTGCTATTTTCACTTACCCCATTGTTTTTAATGAAAAAAAATAAAGATTAATGGCTGCTTGAGTGACTGTCGGCATCTAAGATTTCCCCTTTTAGGAAGTCACTGTTTTTGCTAATAAAAAAACCTTAAATACATTTCCTATTTTTTCTTTATTTTTTATTCACTATGGGCTATACCAAATTGTGAATATATGTCATATGGATATTTTTATTAGAAGGATCGCGTGATGAATATTAAGCATTTTGCAAGAAGGCTTAGTAATGAATTAGATAAAGCGGGTTTTCCTGATACTGAGCGAGATAGGGTTAAGGCTTTTGCAAAAGTTTTTCATTTGCCTCAACATATTGCTAAAATGATCCTCAAAGGACAAATCCCTCCCTCTGAGGAACTTATCGAAAAAATAATCATTGAGTTTGAACTGAAGTCAGACTGGCTTCAAGATGATGTGGTCATTCATTAGAGAGCAGCTTTTTCTTTGTGGATGAATTGAATCGCATACCATAGTTCAGTATCTTTGATGAAACATTATCTTTTGGGAGCTTTCATTGCAAAGCCTGGTACTGAAAAAGTTTTCTAAGGAATTGAAGCATGCAGTCTACCTGCTAGTTGTTGCCTTTATCACGGGTATATTTTTGCAAGTAGCGATTACATATAGAGAGTTTCCTTTAACTGCTATGACACATGGTGCATTTTATTCAACATTAGCTTTTAGCCTTGTGTTATTTGCAATTATCCCCTTTTCAATCGCCTATTTATCAGGATTTTTATTAACACTGATTTCTTATCTGCTTAATGCCAAAAAAAAATATCAGCCACAGTTTTTTGCAGCGTGGATGATGTTGCTCGTATTTGTTTATTTTAGTGCGATCTTTGCTATCAATCAGCACAATACTTTGACCAATTTAGTTGATATTTGTAACCGGGCTAAGGTAACCAGGGGCTCATCGAAAACAGTAGGGCTAAGTTGTCCATCAAAAGCTATTTTAGTTTACCCTAAAATGAGGGCTTGTATGTCAGCTAACGACAGTAGTAAACAACAAGGCCGCTGTCTTTCAGAGCAGTTAGCACTTTTAGGGCCAGGCACGGATAGCCTCATCTTGAAATAAAGTCTTTGCTTTATTGAGGACACGTTTATCTTGCAGTGCTTTGACCAGTTTTTTATAAAGAGGCTTGTCCTTGTCTTTGGCTCTTACCACAATGATATTGGCATAAGGTGAGTCTTTATCCTCCATAATTAATCCATCTCTTTTAGGTGAGAGTCCTGCAAGTAATGCATAATTTGTGTTGATAACCGCTAATGTCACGTCGTCTAAAATACGAGGTAATTGAGCTGCACTCATGGTTTTTATTTGTAGATTTTTGGGATTATGAGTGATGTCTAACACACTGGGCTCTTCAACTTTGTTTAGTGTGATGAGTTGTGCTTTTTGTAATAAGAAAAGGGCTCTTGCTTCATTCGATGGATCATTAGGGATAGCAATAATCGCCTTTTTAGGTAAGTCGTTAATATGTTTTATTGCTTTGGAATAGGCTGCCATAGGATAAATAAAGGTTTTACCAATAGATACTAAATTAAAGCCTTGATTTTTGAGTACGGCATTTAGGTATGGCTGATGCTGAAAGACATTGGCATCTATGCTGCCGTCATTTAAAGCAATATTGGGTAGCACATAATCACTAAACGATTTGATGACAATGGTTAAGTTATATTTTTCTTTAGCTACACTCTGAGCAACTTCCATTAAACTGGTCTCAGGGCCTGCAATAGTACCAACAATTAACGTATTTTCAGGCCTAGAGCAGGATGTCAGCATAGCGCTCAAAAATAGTAAGCTGGCTAATGTGTTTTTAAGAAAATTTTTTACAAAAACGTAGCACATGATTAATCCTTGCTTTTATCAAAGTGTCTTGCAGCTTTATTACCAACCCACTGCACAATTTGTACGATAATAATTAAAATCACAACAGCGGCTGATAGTATCTTGAAATCAAAGCGCTGATAGCCGTAGTCAATAGCAAGCGCGCCAAGGCCTCCGCCACCAACGGCGCCAGCCATTGCAGAATAAGACACCAATGTAATGGTTGTTGTCGTTAACCCATCGATAATAGCTGGAAGTGCGTCTGGAAGAAGCATCAAACTAACAATTTGTTTTGGTGTGCCGCCAAAAGCAATACCTGCTTCTGTTAAGCCGCGGGGTAATTGTAATAA
>JAUICE010000025.1 GCA_030428185.1 Gammaproteobacteria bacterium | reverse complement strand
TATCGCATAAAATGCTATAGAGAATAATACTATCAAGGTAATTAAACTAAGCACTCAATTTCACCTTTAGCCATAAAAGATAAAACATACCAAGAAAGAGTAGTCCTATCGGCAGTAACCATAGTGCAATAGTTCTGCCATTGATAGGTGGTGACAGTAAAATCCCATCACCAAAGCGCGCTCGAAGCATCGAGGTTATTTGTGCTTCGCTGCGACCTTGTTGCCACAAATGATAAATTCGTTTTCTTAAATCAATCGCAAACGGTGCATTTGACTCACGTATGCTTTGTCCTTGGCATACCAAACAACGAAGTTCTCCTAAAAAATGATAATAGGCATTTGCTTCTTTTGTGCTCTTGAAATCCGCTTTTATATACTCACTGGCTTGTGAAGAGCACGCAACGACAACACTTATCATCAAACACAATAACCTTTTCATAATTTAACCTTTTGGTAGGCCAACACGATAGGTTTTAATACTTTTTCCCACTCATTCTCTGATATTACTCCGATATGCTTATAACGAATAACGCCATGTTTATCGATAAGAAACGTTTCTGGCGTACCATAAACACCTAAGTTAAACGTAAACTCACCATCATCGATAAGCATTTTAATAAAAGGGTTACCATAGCGTTTTAGCCATTTGAAAATAGATTTAGGATTATCGTGATAACTCAAGCCGATAATGGGTATATTCTGTTGAGCAATACGACTTATGAGTGGATATTCCTGCAGACAAGTCAGGCACCAAGTAGACCAGACATGTAGCACCCATGTTTTGCCTAACATCTCTTGATTACTAAAGTGATTTCCATCAATACTCATTAACCGTGTTTTAGGTAAGGGTGCGCCAATTAGTGGTGAGCGTTCGATAGACTTAGGTTGATTTAATCCTATTAACTAAGGTAAAAATGAGTATGGATACATATCTTACTTGCATATCAATACCTTAGATAATTTTTGATATTCTTTGATATAATGCCTTCTTTTTTGAACGAGACTACACATCCCTCCTAAAATCATTAGCGCTCCCGAACACCAAATCCAGCGAACAAAAGGTTTAAGTTGTATTTGAACAGCAAAACTGCCATCAGTCTGCTGATTGCCTAGGTTGATATAAACATCATTGAATAAAAAGGCACTGATCCCCGTATGTGGCATGCGCTCTTGTTGTGCTTGATAAAAACGCAGCTGTGGCTTATTGATCTTAAGCAGACGATGGGCTTTATATATAGAAAAGTGCGCTTCCCTAGCATCATAATGGCTTGTTGTAATGGCTTCTATCCCATCAAAGAAAATTTGATAGGGACCAATATGCATACTTTGTCCCTGCTTGAGTGTTATATTTTTTTCTTGTTGATAGTGAGCATTAATGGTTATTGAAAAAACTAATAAAGCAACGCCTAAATGCGCCATTACCATCGACAAAGAAACGCGCTCAAGTCTTTTTCGCCAAATTATTGCCTAAAAATACCCAAACACCATTATCTGCAAACATCGCTAAGGGTAACCATAACCCCAATAATATAGATAGCAATGCAAACATCATATGGTCGTGAACAAATGACTGCCAAATAGAAGACTTTATACGCCTAAAGCCACTAAATCCCATAATTAATACCGCAGGTGTTAGCAAAACCATACACATACCATTAAAGTAAGGTGCTCCAATGGATATTTGCCCAAGCCCCAAACCAGATAATAACAACGGATAAACGGTGCCCAAACAAACACTCAATAGAAATGTTGTTAGAAAAAGACTGCCTAATAACAATATAAACGCTTTGATGCTCAAATATTTTTGCGATAAAGTTACTTTTGGTCTTTTAAACAAGAATACAGTTAAACTCGCTATTAACATCAAACCAAAAAACAGCAATAAATAAGCACCACGCAAAGGAGAGGCGGCAAAGGCATGCACAGATATCAATACTCCTGAGCGCACTAAAAATGTACCTAATAGACTTAGACAGAACGTCAATAATGCAAAGAAATAACTTAAATTAGCCAATAGTGGCGTCCTCTTTGCCTGTGTGCTTACATGTATTAAAATAGTCGCACTTATCCATGGCATTAACGATGCATTTTCAACCGGATCCCAAAACCAATAACCACCCCACCCCAACTCACGATAAGCCCACCAGCTTCCTAAAATAATACCTAGGGTTAAAAAGCACCAAGCCATCATGAGATATGGTTTAACGATAGCAATCCAATTTTCCCGGTGTTTTTGCGTGATCAGTGCAGTTAAAGCAAATACATAGGGAATAGCAAATCCCACATATCCAAGGTATAAAAACGGTGGGTGAAACAAAAATCCTGCATCTTGTAGCAACGGATTTAAAGACAGCCCTTCTTGCAATTGACCTTCAAAAGTTCTAACAAACGGGTTTGATGTTTTTAGAATAAATAAAATGAAAATAGCTTGAATAACCCCTAGTAATGAATATAGAATTAAAAAAAAGCGAGGCGCCAATTTTTTTTCTAAAGGCAGCAAGCTGACCATCCAAAATGATAACACCAACACCCATAAAAGCATGGAGCCTTCATGTCCTGACCAAATCGCTGTGAGTCGATACCACCAATAGAGTTTCGTGTTTGAGTGATTAAAAATGTATTGCACACTAAAATCATTTAAAACGAAAGAGGCCATAAGCAGCAAAAACGAAAGCAAAAGAAAGCTCATATGACCTAAAACTAGAGGCTTTAACTTAATAGGTTTGTTCACAAATGGCCTGAGGCTTAGGAGGGAAGAAAACACAAAAGCAAAAATTAAGCATAAAACAGCAAACTCAGGGATCATATGCGCTGCTCTACTATATATGAGTGTTGTTTCATTGCCTGTGGCATATAATTTGCGTCATGTTTGGCTAAGACTTCTGTCGCGACAAAACCACCTTGATGATTTATATGCCCCATGGTCACTATTCCCTGACCTTCTCGAAATAATGCTGGCAATACACCTTGATATTGAATCCTAACCTCTGAGATATAATCTGTCAGAATAAATTCTATTTTTAAGTTTCGATAACGCTTCACCGAGCCCTTTAACACCATTCCACCCAACCTAATGACTTCTTGACTGGATATAGCACGCTGCTTCAACTCAGTGGGCGTTAAAAAAAGATTAATATTTGATTTAAGCGAATATAGAATAAAAAAAACTGCCGAAGAGACCGAGAGTCCAATAAAAACAATAATGAAAATCCGCTGCTTACGTTTAGCCCTCAAGACATCTTACTCTTTTATCTTTTTAGATATTCGGGCTATCACATCTTTACGCTTACGCTTTAACCATAAAACATAGCTCACTAAAGCAGTCAAACACATACCATATGCAAACCAAACATAAACTCCATAATCGCCCATTGCTAATGACTTAAAAATATCTTTCATCACTTCAAATATTCCTTAACCCATTGTTTGTTTTTTTCTATTTGCAGCAGCTCAATACGACTAAGCGATAAAACTGCTGAAACACCAAAGCTTATGAATGCAAGCATCATCGTAAGTAAAGGATATAGCATCGATGGTGCAATTTTAGGATGATGAAGTAAAGACAAACTAGCTCCCTGATGTAGGGTATACCACCAATTTACCGAGTAATGGATGATCGGCAAGTCAACCAACCCAACCAGCACCAGTATAGAGGTGAGCAACATTTTCTTTTCGTAGGTTTTCACCACATCACCAATTAATAGCAAACTAAGATAAATAAATAGCAAAATCAGCTCAGAGGTGAGTCGTGCATCCCATATCCACCAGGTACCCCACATTGGCCGCCCCCAAATGCTACCCGTAACTAGGGCCAAAAGTGTCATTAATGAACCAAAAGGAATAGCACTTTTAAGTAAAATGGCTGATAGCTTCATTCGCCATATAAGAAAAGTGCATGCATTAAATCCCATAAACGCATAAGTACTCAATGACAAAAAGGCAGCTGGAACATGTAAATACATAATACGCATTGCATCACCTTGTTGATAGTCAGGTGGAGCAACAAATAAACACCAATACCCTCCAATAGTAAAGAGTAATAGTGAAAGCCACGCAAAGACACCAGTGATTTTTTCAGAAAGAGAAAAGAAATATTTTAGAGACAACAAGTTATGAAGCTTCGACCACATCTTCGCTAGATAAAAAACGCATTTGTTTTAATTTTACCAATTATTCTTTATCAGCAACAGCTCTTCATTAAGATTGGGTATAGCCCCCTGTCCTTTCAAAAAGTTTTTGCTAAAATGAGATGACTTGCAAACAGTAATGCCTTACAGATGCTTTCAGCACATAACATATCAGTATCCATTGAAGAGCGTCTTATTTTAAAAAACATCTCTTTTTCTTTAAATCCTGGTCAGTGCTTGCTCATTGAGGGTAAAAATGGCAGCGGTAAGAGCTTATTACTGAACACACTACTAGGATTCAAACTAAAAGATAGTGGTGACTTCACTCTCAATAGCAACGCCGTTGAACCCGCAGAAATCGGGTACGTCGGTCATGATCTTGCTCTATTTACTGCATTAACGGTTAAGGAAAACTGCCTCTATTGGCACAAAATAAATCGGTGTGTCGGTGATGTTTATCGCGCCATTTTTGCGATGGGGTTAGAAAATAATATAAATGATCTGGTCGAGTGCTTATCAGAAGGGCAAAAAAAGCGGCTCGCTTTAACTCGCTTCTTTTATCTCAAAAAGACCATATGGTTTTTAGATGAACCTTTTAGTGCGCTTGATAAAGAAGCTCAATATCATTTAGCAAGCCAAATAGAGAACGTTCTAAGAGGTGGAGACTTTGTTATTTTAACAACCCATCAACAATGCCCTATCATTTTTAAGCATCAAAAGGTGCTGACATTATGAGCTTTATTAGTTTTTTTAGTGCGGAATTTAATAAACAGCGTTTAACTTTTTTACGTAACAAAACTCTAATCATAACGCCTATTTTGTTTTTTTCGCTATTGTTACTATTATGCATCTTATCGACAACCCCTGATTTAAACTTCCTTAAGAAAATGCTATTTGGCTTGAGCTTTATCTTTCTTCTAATAAGTCTAATGTTATCTATCGATAATTTATTTCTTAAAGAATATCAAAGTGGTGCTTTAGTACAATATTTGCTTTTAGACATTGATAGCTACTTAGTAGTATTAAGCAAAATCATCTGCTTTTGGCTATGGTTTGCATTACCGTTAGTATTGCTCGGCCCTTTATTTGCCTTATCTGTAGGATTCAATTGGTATCAAACAAGCATTATCTTTTTCACACTTCTCTTTTGCTCTCCGTCCATGGTGACTTTATTGGCCATATTAAGTGCGCTCACCATCAACACAAATAATCATCATATCTTAATACCGATTATTATATTACCGCTTATTATTCCCGTTGTTATATTTGGTAGCCAAAGTCTGTTGATAGCAACCATGGGCATAGTGCCTCTTACCATTTTTTCTCTTCTTATAGCGAGCTCTTTATTATTCTTAAGCCTAGGGCCATGGGTGATTGAAAAAATTTTGTTATTACAACTTGAATGAGGAAAATGCCATAACGGAATTAGCTAGGCAATATATATTGTTGAATGTATACTTTAATGCAGTCGAGGTGATTATCTGCTAAGAGTAATTTAATCTGCTCTTCGGAAGCAAAAATATCAAAACTTAAACATTTATCTAGACTCACAATGACACATTATGAGTGATGAGGAGTATATATGGCCTTTCTTTCTGAATATGGTTTGTTTCTGCTCGAAACAACTACAATCGTTATTGGAATTTTAATTGTTATTGCCGGTATTACAGCTATTTCAGCCAAACAAAAACAGTCCCCAAAATTAAAAGTCACTAAACTAAATAAGCGCTATCATGAAACAAAAGACAAACTGCTGACTGAAATCCTTGATAAAAAATCCTTGAAACAACATAAAAAAGTAGAGGCAAAAAATAGTAAAAAGCAGGCAAAAGAAAAGTCCAAGCCAAAACTATTTGTTATTGATTTTATTGGTGATATTAAAGCCTCACGTGGAGAAGCGCTTCGTAGAGAAGTTTCTGCTGTATTATCGGTGTGCGATAAAGAGAAAGATAAGGTACTGGTCAATATTGAAAGTCCTGGTGGCATGGTCAGTAATTATGGGTTAGCTGCCAGTCAATTATCACGTTTTCGTTATCACGGTATCCATCTAACTTGTAGTGTTGATAAGGTTGCAGCAAGTGGTGGTTATCTCATGGCCAGTGTTGCCAATGAGATCATTGCAGCGCCCTTTGCAATTATCGGCTCTATCGGAGTCGTTGCACAAGTACCCAACTTCCATCGCTGGTTAAAAAAGCATGATATCGATTTTGAGCTTGTTACATCAGGAGAATATAAGCGTACCTTAACGGTGTTTGGTGAAAACACAGATAAGGGTCGAGAAAAATTTCAAGAAGACTTAGAAGATATCCACCGGGTATTTAAAGAGCATATTGGTGAATATCGTAAAGCTGTAAATCTTGAAGAGGTCGCAACTGGTGAACATTGGCTGGCTAAAGATGCCTTTAGACATAAGCTTATTGATAAACTCACAACCAGTGATGAGTTTATTATTGCCAAACTTAATGATTACGATATCATCAAGGTTGAATATAAAGAAAAACCTAAAACAATAGATAAAATACTCAAGCCAGCGGCCAACTTTTTGTCATATATTACATATAAACAATGAGTTATGTGTTGGTTTTTTTTGAGCATTTTGATCAATTTTATACTAAAATAAACGTTAACGGACGATTCGTCTTTAAAGGAGAAATACGCCATGAGCAATGAGCATAATGACGACCAACATAAACATACTTCAAATGACAAACCAGCCAGTTCAAAACTACCTGATTTAAAAGAGATTGGCGGAATGGCTGGAAAACTATTTAATGATGTAAAACAAAGTATTTCTGAAATCATTACTGACTATAAAGCCAAACGACCTAATACGCCTACGGCTGAAAAAACGGCAGAGTCTAACATGAAACCTGCTAGTCATGAAGATCCTAAAGAAAGTACTCCAGAGCACGAAGCTAACGAGAGTGAAAAGAATAAAGAGTAATCTGTACTTCTCACATACCCAATGTAATTCAAAATATAGATTTTGAGCTCCATTGGGTATACTACTATCCTTTCATGATACTCCCTTTTAGACTTCAATATTTACTGTGACCTAGAGAGATTAAGCTATCGCAATAAGCAAAGTGATTACTCAGCTTTTTCAGGTCTAGTCAGTTGGTATTTTTTCATTTTTTCAACAAGCGTTGTGCGGCGCATATTTAAATAACTGGCTGCTCTGGCAACCACCCAATCATGGCGCTCTAATGCTTGTCGAATAAGCGATAGCTCTGTCTCTTCTAAGTGCTGTTTTAGATCAATACCTTCGGTAATGTTTGCGATAATATCAGGTAAAGTTTCTATTTCTACTTTCGATTCTTCTTCAGAGAGTTTGCTCATTAAGGTTTTAAATCTCTGCGGTAACTCACTTCTATCGACAATACCATCTGGATAAAGGATGGACAAACGCTCAACTAGATTAGCTAACTCACGAACATTCCCAGGCCATGGATATTTTTTTAATACATCAATAGCATCAGAAGTTAAGCTTACACTTGCCCTTCCCTCTGCCTTCATACGTGCAACAAGCTCCATGACTAATAAAGGAATATCATCAACCCGCTGTCTTAAAGGGGGTAATACAATTGGGAATACATTGAGCCTATAAAATAAATCCTCACGAAACTCTCCACTTTTAATGGCAAGCTCTAAGTTTCTGTGTGTCGCAGCGATAATTCGAACATCTGATGCAATGGACTTATTGCTGCCCACTCGTTCAAAGCAGCGCTCTTGTAATACCCGCGATAAGGGCATATCACCAATTTCATCAAGAAAAAGTGTACCACCTTGTGCCATTTCAAATCGGCCCTTACGCTGACTAACTGCACCTGTAAAAGCGCCTTTCTCATGTCCAAATAACTCACTTTCAAGTAACTCACCTGGAATTGCACCACAATTTATGGGTATAAAAGGACCATCTTTACGTGTTGATTGTTGATGAATGTTTAGTGCTGCAACCTCTTTGCCGGTACCTGACTCTCCAAAAATCAACACATTTGCATCGGTGCTCGCTACATGCTCTATCAACTGTCTGACTTTCTTAATTCCCTCACCCTGCCCCACTAAGCTCTTAAAGCGTGAAACAGGTTGATTCATACCTTCATTATCAATGGCTAAGTTGTTTTCTTGTGAAATTTGGCACCGATGAAGTGCATTGAGCATTACCGCGTAATTTAATGGAAGAGCAATTGTGCTAACAACATTTCTTGGATACTTAAGACTAAGTCTTTGACAATGAACTTGATCTCCAGTCAATACAATCGGAGTATGCGTGAGTTTGTCTTGAATACTTTTATCTTGCTCATCGACTGCTAGTAAAGTGCCCAGCCAATGCTCTTTAACTGAGAGTTTATCCCAATTCTTCGACGTGGCCAGGACGCATGGCTCACCAATAAAATCCAAAATAAGCTTTAACTGCTCGCCTCTTTTGGTGTCATCCTCAACAACCAAAATCTTGTAGTTCCTTAACATAAGGCCCCCCAGGCATGAATTTAAGCCTTAAAGAAAAATGCAATTAGGCTTGCTACATGTAACTATTAGCCATAGAGGGATATATGTCAAATTGTCGACGGTTAAAAATGAAATAACCCGTGCGTTTGTCTCTAATTGAGACAAAGTGATAATTGAGCGCGCGGTATAAAAGGACAGGAGTATATCATGCCCCGAACTTAAGCCCAAGGCATGAGCAAAATCTCTTACTCTTCTTCTGAAGTATTGACTTCTTCAGAATCTGTATGGGTTTCCTCAGAGTCAAACTGACCAACAGAAATACTCATTTCAAGATTTACATCACTGTGCAACTGAATATCGATCATGTGTATACCGACTTCATGAATCGCTCCTAGTGGCATCACCACATCGCTTCTAGAAACAGATACTCCCGCATCAGTAATCGCTTTGGCAACCTCTAGTGGACCAATTGAACCGTAAAGTTTCCCTTCATCACTAGATAATGCATCAATATGAACAGTTAATGAAGATAATTTTTTTGCAACCGCTTGTGCTTCTTCAAGTTTTTTACGGGCTTTTTCCTCAAGCTCAGAGCGACGCTGCTCAAAAAGTTCTACGTTTTTTTGCGTAGCAAAAACGGCTTTACCTTGTGGAATAAGATAATTACGACCAAAACCTGACTTCACATTAACTGTATCACCCAGATCACCAACATTACGAATTTTTTCAAGCAATATCACTTGCATGTTAACCACCTATTACATTATTGCAATCTTGCACCAGGGCAAGAACGCTTCCGAAAATCAACAAACATATCAACCACGCTTATAATAGCTAATCCCAACAGAGAATACGGGATCATCAATATAAGCAACACACAACTTGGAGCAAACATCCAACTTGCAAAAAAAGTCTTAGGATTAGTTATGTACCAATGCACAATCACCAGTCCAATAAAAGTTAAAGGCAATGCGAAAATCGGCAACAGCTGACCTAAGATACTAAAATCAAAAGCAACTGCAAGGCCGCATATCGCAACACCTGTAGCCATCTCACCACGTTCAGAAACAACGAACAGTTCTTTCTCGAGCCCCTTAGGGTTATCAAGCGCTGCCTGCATTGCCCGTGCAATCATCAACTTAAGCAAAGCCACAGATAAAGCCAAAGACACTTGAATAGCCGGTAGATAGTCTCTTATTAACTTTAAGGCTCCCACCATTTGAACAACAGCCGACTTTTGAATACCCTGCTGCTCCATATTCTGAGCACTCAGTTGAACCATCTTTATCATGCTTTGAGCATACTCTGGATACAGAATATTAATAGCAGCTACTAAAACAATGCCAATTAATACGACTACCCTCAAAACTTGCAACCACGACGCACTATAGTAAAGCGCTAAAGCCAAGCACCATGGTACAACAAAGCTGACGATAAGATGATTGATGATACCAAGCACATCTCCAAAATAAGCACCCAAGATGATAGTGGGTAACGCTGCCCATAACAGCAGCATAAAGCTTGCCTTTGGACCATATTTTAAACCTATTAAACACACAAAAACCGGAGCCAACCAAGATATAAATGGCAGCAGCGCAGCGATGAGTGTTATAACAATTGCATCTTTCTGACTTTTCGTCACATAAGATGCAATTTTTTTTAATAGGCTTTCTTGGCGCACAACATCAACAACAATTAACGATGTCTATCACAAAAAGGTAATAATGCTAAAAATCTAGCACGTTTGATTTCTTTAGCGATTAATCGTTGAAAGCGCCCTCTTGTACCTGTAATACGACTAGGAACAATTTTTCCTGTTTCTGTAATGCAGCCCTTCAACAATTGAATATCTTTGTAATCAATAGTAACTTCTTCGTCTGAAGAAAATCTGCATTTTTTTCTGTTATAACCTGATTTCATTTACTTATCTCCTAAACAAACTCGACAATATTGCTTATGCAGCATCTTTATCTTTTTTAGCCAATTGTGATGGTTCGGTAATTGCCATATCACGCTTAACCACCATATGCCTCATAATCAAATCATTAAATTTGAAAGCATGCTCAAGTTCATCTAGCGTTTTGCTATCACACTCAATATTCATCATCACATAATGTGCTTTGTGTAGCTTGTTAATTGGATAAGCTAGTTGACGTCTACCCCAGTCTTCCAAACGGTGTACTTTGCCACCATTCTCTGTCACTAAGGATGTATACTTATCAATGATTGCTGAAACCTGCTCGCTTTGATCAGGATGCAACAAATAAACAACTTCATAATGTCTCATTATCATTTTCCTCTCGGTTTAACAGCTTTTCCATCAAAATGTGGATAAAGCAAGGACAAAATAGCGAGTCATTGTATAAAACTCGAACCCTTATGGCAACCAATTTTATGTTCAGCCCCTTTACATGAAGGTAAAAACCCACCTGATTAGAGAATAATTATTTGTTATCAATCAGGTAGATACCTACGATTAATGTGCTCTTAGCGATACTATTGCTTTTTATACCCCTATCCTTTCATAATGCGTGTTTTTAGACTTCAATATTTACTGTGGTCTAAAGAGATTAAATTATCGCAATAGACTTTGTTATTGCTCAAATTTAATCTCTCTATCCACAGATAAATCTTTTTGTCTAACGTTATAAAAAATCCACATAAAACTTATAGTTATCTATTAGGTTGAGCGCAGTCAAATGATTAAGGTTTGGATTTTTTTAATTAAGGAATGGTTATTCCATTCCGACTGAGAAAAATACCAAAGATTGAACATTTGACAAAGCTCAAAAACACGCATTATGAAAGGATAGGGGTATAGAACAAGATAATTGGCAATTTAAGCATTCACTCAGTATGATGAAAACAATACGCTAAAAAACAATAACAAGCATGAAAACCCCAGCACATTTTATAAATAAAATATTTAAGAGCATGATTAGTCTTGCCATTATGCTTACTATCATCGTCTGTGTGCTGTACATATATCTAGAGCATGAGCTGCCCAATGTCGACACATTAAAGAAAATTCAGCTACAAGTACCCCTTAAAATTTACGCTGCAGATGGCCAATTAATGGGAGAGTTTGGTGAAAAGCGACGTATACCTGTGCGCTATGAACAAATTCCTAAGCCTCTGGTATTTGCCTTGCTTGCAACAGAAGACCAACGATTTTTTGAGCATCCGGGTGTTGACTTGTTTGGTATTGGCCGAGCTGTCTTTGAGTTGGTAAAAACTGGAAGAAAATCCCAAGGCGGTAGTACGATTACCATGCAAGTTGCTAGGAATTTTTTTCTAAGCCGTAAAAAAACTTTTTTTAGAAAATTCAATGAGATATTACTGGCAATTAAAATTGACAGCGAGCTGTCCAAACAAAAAATTCTTGAACTGTACTTAAATAAAATTTATTTGGGTAATAGAGCCTACGGTGTTGCCGCAGCAGCAAAAGTTTATTATGGAAAAGCGTTAAATCAACTAACACTTGCACAAATGGCTATGATAGCCGGGCTTCCCCAAGCTCCTTCGACGCAAAATCCTATTGCAAATCCAAAGCTTGCCCTAAAAAGACGAAATCATGTCTTAGAGCGCATGTTTGAAGAAGGCTATATCAATAAAAGTACAATGCAAACAGCAATAAACGAGCCATTATCTGCCTCATATCATGGTATTCACATCGCAGTGCAAGCTCCTTTTGTGACCGAAATGATTCGCCAACTCCTCTACAAACATTTTGGAGATTCAATCTATAGTAAGGGGTTGAATGTCTATACAACCATTAATAGCAAGTTACAGCAAAAAGCAAACACAGTTTTGGCCAATACATTATTAAGCTACACTAAGCGACATGGCTATAGAGGTCCGATTGCCACTATTTCTATTGATGAGACAACTGAGCCTACATCTATTATTGAGGCGTTAAAAACGTATACTAAGATAGGGAAGCTTCAGGCTGTCGTCATCACAAAAGTCCAAGAAGACCAAGCTCAAGCTATGACTGTTTTAGGAGAGCGTATCACCATTCCTTATACGAGCATGACCTGGGCAAGAAAAAAGTATGAGAAATATTTAGGACCAAAACCCAAGTCGGCACTTGAAGTCGTGAGTCTTGGTGATATTGTCTACGTAACAAAAGATAAAAGCTCCTGGCAGCTCATACAGCCTCCTCAAGTTGAAGGCGCTTTGATTTCTCTTCGTGCCAAAGATGGCGCTATCCTCGCTCTCACCGGCGGCTTTGATTTTTATCACAGTAATTATAATCGAGCGATACAGGCAACTCGTCAACCTGGCTCTAGCTTTAAGCCATTTATCTATGCTGCAGCTTTAGAAAAAGGCTTCACGCTTGCAACACTTGTTAATGACGCTCCTGTTGTTATTGAAGATCCAAGCCAAGCTAATCTTTGGCGACCTGAAAACGACAACCATAAATTTTATGGTCCTACGCGCATTAGAGAAGGTTTAATTCGCTCAAGAAACTTAGTCTCTATTCGTTTGCTTGAGTCTATTGGTATACCGTATACAGCTGAATTTCTAGAGCGTTTTGGCTTTAATCCATCTGAGCTACCCCAAGGCTTATCTTTAGCACTAGGTAGCTTAAGCATTACGCCGCTTACTTTGACCAGAGCTTATGCGGTATTTGCAAATGGAGGTTTTTTGATACGCCCCTATGCCATTCAAACAATTCTATCTTCTTCAGGTAAGATGTTATTAGAAACCAAACCATTGGTGGCATGTAGTATGCCATGCCCCAATATACCTATAGCACAACAAGCCCCAAGGGTGATTAGCCCTCAAGTTGCTTTTCTTATGAACTCTGCTTTAAAAGATGTCATCCAACATGGTACAGGACGACGTGCCAAGGTATTAAAACGCTCGGATATCGCCGGGAAAACAGGCACAACCAATGATCAAGTAGATGCATGGTTTTCTGGATTTAATCCAGAAATGGCCACTACTGTATGGGTGGGTTTTGATGAGCCAAAGAGCCTAAAAGAATATGCATCAAGACTGGCCCTACCTGCATGGATAGAGTTTATGAGGACAGCACTTCTTAATAAAAAAATACATAAACAAATTATGCCTGAAGGAATGGTAAGTGTACGCATTGATCCTAAGACCGGTTTGAGAACAAACGATTTAGCACAGGGTATCTTTGAGCTATTTCGTATAGAAAATTTACCTGACTTTTCTGAAGAGCACGACGCTAATCTAACAACGTCAAGACCAAATCCAGATAGCTTGTTTTAAGCCAGGGCAAACGCATGAGTGTGATTTTTGCGTTCAATCTAGGCAAAAGTGATTTAAGTAGCGGAGTTTATATGCAAATAAATGAGCAACGGAAAATCACTTTTAACAACGAGTGAACTAAAAAGCGCTTCATGCGTTTGCCCTGTGTTTTAAGCACTTGTATCATTAATATGCGCGTGATACATTTCATTTTTTATGCCAGGGGCGCTTTCAACTAAGTACTGAAATAAAACTTAGTTAAGCTGAGATGGGCTAAAGCCCGGTCCCTTTGAACCTGTTGGATAATGCCAGCGTAGGGAGTGCTTTATGTCAAATCATCAATCCGTGGTATTAAATATCACAAATTCTGTTGTTCAAACGCAAACAGCCAATGCACTATTAGCCATTGATGCTTCCCCAATCATGTCGCAATGCATAGAGGAAATTAGTGATATTTTAGCTTTTGCAAGTGCCGTGAATATCAATATTGGTACACTCAATAAAAACCAAATAAAATTATTCGCTCATACTTTATCTCTCGCAAATCATAAGAATATTCCCGTAGTATTTGATCCAGTTGGTTTTGGAGCGACAACATTACGTAATCGTACTGTTATCGATTTTCTTGATAAACATCTTGTCAGTGTTATCAAGGGTAATGCTTCAGAAATTATCGCCTTAGATCAAAATATACAATTCACTTCTAACTCAATCGATAGTCAACATGAAGCCAAAGATGCCGTCACTGCCGCCAAAAATATTTCTTCACGCTATCAAACTGTCGTTGTGGTCACTGGTAAAGTGGACTACTGTGTGGATGAAAATAATATCATCGATCTCACTGGTGGCCATCCGCTAATGAGCAAAGTCACAGGAATCGGCTGTATCACTAATGCTCTGATTGCAAGCTTTCTCAATCGTTATAATCCATTAGAGGCTTCAGAGAGCGCTCTATGTCTCATTGGAAATGCTGGTGAAATTGCTGGGAAAAAAGCAGTGGGACCAGGAAGTTTTATGGTGCATTTTTTGGATGCGCTTCATCTACTAACTCACTGATATTGTTTATGCCACAAATTCACCTCTTAACTGATGATAAGTACATATCAGAAACGAATTATTTAGATAAGCTAACTCCTGCCATTTTAGCAGGCATTGATTTTTTTCAGCTTAGATTTAAAAAAATGTCTAAGAAAAATATCTATCTTATGGCTAAAGCACTGAAGCCCATTTTGAAAGTCCATCATGTTAAATTTATTATCAACGATCATATCGATATCGCTCTAGCAATCGATGCTTGTGGTGTCCATCTCGGGCAAAGTGATCTTCCTTACTTGGAGGCACGAAAAATTTTAGGACCTAAAAAAATAATAGGATTAAGTGTTAGCTCAATTGATGAATTTAATCTTATTGGAGATCTTGATTGTGATTATCTGGGGGTTGGGCCTTTATTTCATAGTCATACCAAGCTGGATTCACAAGTCATGTTGAGCATGAATGAGCTTTTAAGCATTTCAAAATATTCTAGCGTTCCTTGTATCGCTATTGGTGGTATTAACCAAGAAAATTGTAGTTCTTGTATACATCATGGCGCTTCTGGTATCGCAGTATGTGCTTATGTTTGTCAATCATTAAACCCTTATCAGTCCATTAAAAGGCTTAGAAAAGCATGTCTATCACTTTGAATAAAACGACTAATATTCTTACCATTGCCGCCAGTGATCCTTCATCTGGTGCGGGCGCTCAAGCAAACTTGAAAACCATTCATTCACTAGGTGGTTTTGCTTTAACAGCAATTACAGCGCTTACGGCACAAAATACACTAGAAGTCACAGACACATATCCAACCTCATGTACAAACCTAAAAAAACAACTCGATGCTATAGCAAAAGATATTCCTATTCATGCCATTAAGGTGGGTATGTTATTTCATAAAGACTTAATAGACGTTGTAGGAAGCTTTTTAAAAAAGCATGTACATATTCCAATCGTACTCGACCCCGTTATGGTCTCAACATCAGGCAGCACGTTACTTCAAGAGGATGCTAAAGTTCAATTAGTCAATAAAATTTTTCCAAATGTTAGTGTAATAACACCCAATCTCAACGAAGCCAAGCGCATTACCAATAGCCAGAATATTGAAACCATCTTTAAAAAACTTCAATTACTGACTGATGGCGCTATCTTGGTGAAAGATATTAACCCTAAAAGTAGGATGGCTGAAGATATATTACAGAGCCATGGTAAACAATATATTTTTAAAGCAAAACGCATTCAATCAAACAACACACACGGCACAGGATGTACCCTAAGTAGTGCCATTGCAACCTTTCTTGCTTTTGATAATTCGCTCATACCAGCGGTTACAAAAGCAAAAAAATATATCACTAAGGCCATTGAAAAAAGTCAATCCTTACAGTTTGGTCATGGCCATGGGCCGCTGCTACATTTATGAAAGGACAAAAGTAAATGTCAATTATTGATGATCAAGAATTTCAAAATTTATTAGCATGTAATATTCAATGTGAGTTTTTTAGTCAGTTACAACAAGGTTTACTGGATAAAAAAATTTTTGATGCATATCTCACTCAAGATAATATTTATCTATCTCATTATAAAAAAGCGCTCTATAGAGCAGCAAATCATGCTCCAAAACCGCATATTAGAGATCTGTTTTTTGAGGCGGCAAACTCAATTCAATATGAGATTTCTGCCAAAATAAAATCCGACGGCGACAGCATAGTTAACAGAGCAACAAAAGACTACATCCATTACTTACATACCTACACATCAATCGATTTTATCTGCGCAATATGCGCTATATTTCCTTGTTATTATGTGTACTATGCTATTGCCAAGAGGCTTGATTCAATAGACTCTTCGCATCCCTATCTAGAATGGTTTCAGTGTTATCAAAGTGATTTATTTGTCACACAAACTGTTTTTATTCAATCGTATTTAGATGAATATCTACAAAGATACGACAATAGCAATGAATATATTGCTATTGTCAATCAAGGTGTCTTACTTGAATTAAATTTTCATCAAGCATTGATGGCTAGCGCTTCTCTAGGAGCAACATAAATATCATTTAACGCTTCTGCAACTGCTTGGTGAGCAATATGCCCTTTATGTACGTTTAATCCATTAAGTAAGTGATCATTGCTCAATAAAGCGTTCTTAATCCCCTTGCTCACTAAATCGATTGCAAAAGGTAGTGTTGCATTATTCAGTGCTATAGTGGATGTTCTAGGTACACCTCCAGGCATATTAGCAACACAGTAATGCACAACATTGTCAACAACATAAGTAGGTTCAAGATGAGTCGTCGGTAAGCTTGTTTCAAAACATCCGCCTTGATCTATAGCCACATCAACAATCACACTACCAGGGCGCATTTCAGATAACATTGATTTAGTCACAAGCTTCGGTGCTTTAGCTCCAGTCACCAAAACCGCACCAATAACCAAATCAGCATTCAAAACATATTCTTCCAATGCATCTTTTGTCGCAAAAATAGTATTTAGGCGCGAACCAAACTGAAAGTCGAGCTCTTGAAGTCTTTTTAACGACTTGTCTAGCACCGTGACCTCTGCTTCCATACCCATAGCCATACGAGCAGCATTTGTGCCAACCACACCGCCACCAATAATAATAACTTTTGCAGGAGCGACACCTGGCACACCACCTAATAGCATACCACTACCGCCCTGTGCTGCCTCCAAACAATGAGCGCCCGCCTGAATAGACATTCGCCCTGCCACCTGACTCATCGGTGTTAATAAAGGTAACCCTCCCCCTTGCTGCGTCACGGTTTCATAAGCAATCGCTGTACAACCAGACATTTTGAGTAACTCTGCTTGCCTTGGATCTGGTGCTAAATGCAAATAAGTAAAAAGTGTTTGCCCTTCTCGTAATCGCTTACACTCAATTTCCTGAGGCTCTTTAACTTTAACGATAAGATCACTTTCTTCGAAAATCTTATCAACGTTATCTTCAATCGTTGCACCAGCATTAATATAGTCTTGATTGGTCATACCAATTCTTAAACCAGCATCAGACTCTACAACCACTTTAGCGCCATGTTGAACCAACTCTCTAACACTAGAAGGGATCAATCCCACACGGAACTCTTGTGGCTTAATCTCCTTTGGTACACCTACTAACATGTTTATTACCCCTTTAACTTACTGATTAACTCAGGCACAATTTCAAACAAATCACCTTTTAGACCATAGTCTGCAATTTGAAAAATTGGTGCGTCTTCATCTTTATTAATTGCAACGATAACCTTCGCATCTTTCATCCCCGCTACATGTTGAATAGCGCCAGAAATTCCAACTGCTATATACAACTCTGGAGCGATGACTTTTCCTGTTTGTCCTACTTGATGATCATTTGCAATAAACCCAGCATCAACGGCTGCTCTAGAAGCGCCTACTGCAGCACCGAGAGCATCTGCTAACGACTCTATTAATTGAAAATTCTCTTTGTTTTGCAACCCTCGGCCACCAGAAACAACAACACGCGCTGCCATTAAATCCGGTCTATCTGACTTACTTTGCTTAAGGGATATAAAACTGACATTACTACTTAGAACTTCAACATTCGATTTGTTAATGGATGCTTGAGCGTCTTTATTCAGTGCTCTATCAAATGCTGTGGCTCTAAGCGTTATGAATTTCTTTTCATCAAGCGCTTTAACCGTCTCAATAATATTGCCTGCATAAATTGGCCGCTTAAAGGTGTCTTCAGAAACAATATCAATCACATCACTAATACAAGCTGAGTCACAAAGTGCTGCTAGACGTGGCATAAAATTTTTGCCAAATGTTGTCGCCGGAGCAATGACCGCCTGATAAGTATCGACATATTCTTTAACAGTAGAAGCAGCATCTTCTGCCAACAGTTGTTTAAACTGTTTATTTTGTAACTCAATTACTGTGCTCACGCCATCTATAGTGGCTGCTTCATCAGATACGCTTTGACAATCATCACCAAGAATTAAGACACTTACTGCCGACGATAGCTTCAGTGCTCCAGTAATAACTTGATAAGTTTGAGCATTTAATACCTTATTATCATGCTCAGCAATGACTAATACACTCATGTTCACTCCCTCAAATCAGTTTTTCTTTATCACGAAGGCTTGCAATCAAACTATCGACATTATCAAGCATCACACCCTGAGTTCTATTCGCTGGAGTTTCTAGCAAAACTTGCTCAACATGTTTTTTAAACGCTATATCTAGTCCATCAACAGCTACCGTTTCTAGAGGTTTTCTTTTCGCCTTCATGATATTAGGCAGACTCGCATAACGAGGTTCATTTAAGCGTAAGTCGGTAGTGACTACCGCAGGTAACGTTGTTTCAAGCGTTTCTAACCCACCATCAACTTCACGTGTACATACGAGACGCTCACCCTCAATATCGACTTTTGATGTAAAGGTCATTTGTGGCCAGTTAAGTATTGCCGCTAGCATTTGTCCTGTTTGATTGTTATCGCCATCAATTGCCTGTTTACCAAGGATAACCATATTTGGCTCCTCTTTTTTTACTGCATACGCTAAAATTTTTGCTATATTAAGCGGCTCAAATCGCTTTGTAGTTTCATAATGTATTGCTTTATCTGCACCCAAAGCTAATGCTGTCCTTAATGTCTCACCAACGGTTTTATCACCAATCGACACTACCAAAACTTCACTAGCAATACCTTTTTCTTTTAATCGAATCGCCTCTTCAACAGCTATTTCATCAAAAGGATTCATGGACATTTTATTATCTTCTACACCGCTACCGTCTGCTTTCAAGCGAACTTTAACATAAGGGTCTATTACCCGTTTAATTGCGACAAGAACTTTCATTTTTACTCCTTCATCTCTTTTTGTACTACGCATGTTGCGTAGTTTATACGAATAATTCAAGAAAAAAATGTAAAATCATTTCGCAATATAAAATGTTTATCTAAATTACTTGGAAACCTTAGGTATAATGATTAATATTTTTTTGTTTGCAAAAGACAGAAAGGATAGGGGGATATATGAAAAAGTTAATTATATTTAACAAACCCTTCGGTGTTTTAAGTCAATTTAGTACCAGTGATGGTGCAAAGACGCTTGCTGATTATATTCCCATCAAAGATGTCTATCCTGCTGGGAGACTTGATAAGGACTCTGAAGGCTTATTGTTGCTCACCAACGATGGCAACTTACAACACAAAATATCCCACCCGAAACAAAAGATGTCAAAGCACTACTGGGTTCAAGTAGAGCATATCCCCTGTGAGAGTGATTTAGATAAAATTCGCAACGGCATTAAAATATCCAAACATCAATGCTTACCAGCAGCAATAAAGCACATTCAACCACCAAGTGTGTGGCAAAGAACGTCTCCCATTCGTGAAAGGAAATCTATTCCGACTTGTTGGCTAGATATTAAAATTAAAGAAGGTAAAAATAGGCAGGTTAGACGAATGACTGCTGCCATGGGCTTTCCAACATTAAGGCTCATACGCCATAAAATTGGCCCCTGGTCTTTAGAGCAGCTACAACCAGGGGCATATAAAATACTTTCTATTTAAAGCGTATGACTCTTTAAAGTAATACCTGTGTGTGGTTTTCTTGAATACATTCTTATATACCAAGTTCCAGCCTTTGGTTGCGCAATACGGCAAAGCTCATTAGGACCACCATTGGCTGAACGACAATCATGTAAGCGTCTTGTAGGTTTTGCATTGTATCTTAACTGCAATTCAGTATTTGGTGTGTCCACTGTTTTGCTGGTTTCAACCACAAGCTCTGAAGTATTTTCAGGCACATCAATTGTGAATAGATTTTGTTTTCCATCTAGAAGTTTCAACTCATCGGATGTCACATTAAGCTTGCATAGGTGAGACTTAAAGCCACAACGCGCACCGATAATAACTTTTGTCTTTGCTTTCCAGTCAACAACTTTTGAAACATTGACCATGATGCCATCTCTTGCTGATACAAACTTACCACCTTTACCAACAGCTTTTAAAAACAATGTACGCCCTCCAGGTCCTGGAAATCGATGTACATTGACTTTTTTGTTATATTTTTCAGACATGCCAAATGCACTGGCATTGGTGCGATATGATAAATAATAAGGTACATTTAACCCATCCCTCGACACCTTAACCACTTGAACGCCTTGTTTTAACTTATCTGGATGAACATCAAGACTTCTAATATCAATTCGTGTGGTTTTATGGATTTCTTTTATGCGATTTGAAAAGGGAAGATACCAATCTTTTTTGACTCGATTAGCAGCAACAATTTGATGATAACCACGATTACCCATGATGCCAGATTCATCGCAATACTCACAAGAAACATTACCGGAATTATTATTATCAGTGCTCGAATGACGTAATCCCAGGTTATGTCCTAGCTCATGAGCAAACACAATTTTGCTATACCATTTAATCCACGTACTACATGACTTACCACAACCAACATGTCCTAAACCACCCCAACTACAGGGTGAACCACTAGGCAACACAAACATAAAGTGCCGATAAGGAGTAATGTCAATTCCATCTTGTTGTGCCTTAGCCTTAGCAGCCTTTGCCCATACAGCTGCCTTACAGCCAGTTGAGCCAGCATCCATATCTAAGGTCACATGATGTATATCATGTTTCCCATCACCATTTGCATCGGGAATAAAGTCAACTTGCGAAAACGCGCTCTGAAGAAAGTTCGCTCTAGTCGACTTTTTATTGTTGAAGATAATATCATCTAAATCAGATACAGAAATTTTATCTGAAGCCTTTTTATCTTTAAAGTCAACCAACAATACAAGTAAATTTCTAGTGTCAGTTTGTACATCCGTCGTCATATCCTTAGAAAGCTTTTTAATACCGACAACATCAATTTGCATATGACCTTTCAGCGTTTTTACTAAACTCCCCTCTACAGACACATCATCACCTGTTAGCAAACGACCATCATCAAGATGCTCATCTAGCTTCATGGAATAACTACCATCTCTTGTATGTAGAATATAAGTGGTCTCTGCGTGGTTTTCTTTGAAATAGTCGGAAACTAAAACTTCCAACTCTCCACGAAAATACTGCGCACAAGCCATTTGACTTATCAGCAGCAACACAAGACAAAACATATACCGCCATGTAATTTTATTCATTCTCTCTTCCATAAAAGATTAAAGGCCAATACAGTATGTCATTTTTATATACCCAATGGAAATGAAAATGTGTGGTTTTGAGCTTCGCCAAACCTCCAACTTTTGATATTTTTATTAGTCGGAATGTCTAGACATTCCTCCATCAAAAAATTCAAAATTTAAAGATTTTGCTTTGCTCAACGTATAACATAAATCAAATATAATCATATGGTTATTTAAAACGTTAGGCACAGAGATTTTTTTCAAATTGATATAAAACTTTTGAGTCATGGCTGGTCATGGCGAGAAATTTTTATCGCAATTTGGAGAAAATATCACGGCCTAAAACCATGCATTTTCACTTCCATTGGGTATACACATGGTGAAACAATTTATGTTGCAAAAAAATTGTTAAGTCAAATGAACAAAAACAAGTTTGATATTTTTAAAAAAAATAATCATTATGTGGACTCACAAACTGAGGAGCCATTATGGAACGTGAATCGATGGAGTTTGATGTACTAATTATTGGCGCAGGTCCTTCTGGACTAGCTGCAGCCATACGGATAAAACAACTCGATGCTTCTATTTCTGTGTGTGTTTTAGAGAAAGGCTCTGAAGTGGGCGCACATATTTTATCAGGTTGTGTCTTTGAACCACGAGCATTAAATGAGCTGCTACCTAATTGGTCACAAGAAGACTTCCCCATCACTCTTAAGGCTAAATCTGATGAGTTTTCATTGCTGACTAAACGTTCTAAATACCGCTTACCTACACCGAAACCAATGCACAATGAAGGTAACTATATTATTAGTCTTGGACTTTTATGTAGAAAACTCGCAGAAGTTGCCGAACACTTAGGTGTTGAAATTTTTCCTGGATTTGCTGCTAAGGGTGTTGTTTTTAATGAGCATGATGAAGTAATGGGTATTCTCACCTGTGATCTTGGTATTAATCGAGATGGCAGTCAAAGTGCTCAATATCAACCAGGCATGAAGCTTCTTGCCAAACAAACACTATTAGCAGAAGGTTGCCGTGGCTCTTTATCAAAGAAACTCATTAAACATTATCGACTGGATAGAAACGCTAAACCACAGAGTTATGGAATTGGTTTCAAAGAAATCTGGCAAGTTAAAGAGAATGATCCCGGTCATATTATGCATACAATTGGTTGGCCGCTTGACCATAAAACCTATGGTGGCTCTTTTATTTATCACCTAGAAGACAATAAAATAGCCGTGGGCTTTGTGGTTGGTCTTGACTATCAAAATCCTTATTTAAGCCCCTTTAGCGAATTTCAACGCTTCAAAACACACCCCAGTATTAAGCCACTTTTTGAGGGAGGTGAGCGCCTAAGTTATGGAGCAAGAGCCTTGAGTGAGGGAGGATTGCAGTCCATACCCATACTCAACTTTCCAGGTGGCGCATTAATTGGCGATAGCGCTGGATTCCTCAATGTGCCCAAAATTAAAGGCTCACATACGGCAATGAAATCAGGAATGTTGGCAGCTGAGCAATTGATAGAAGCTTTTAAAGACGATAAACCCTCCCTTGATTACCGGCAAAAATTCAAAGAGTCTTGGCTATATCAAGAGCTCAATATGGCTAGAAATATACGACCGGCCTTCCACTATGGCTTACTGCCAGGCCTCATCTACTCTGCTATTGATCAATATGTTTTTCAGGGTAAAGCGCCATGGACCTTTGGCTATCAACCCGACCATCTATCACTTAAAAAAGCCTCCGAAGTCCGCCCGATAGAATATCCAAAGCCAGACAATAAAATCACATTTGATAAGGCCTCTTCTGTATATCTAACTGGAACATTTCACGAAGAAAATCAACCCGTTCACTTAGAGCTCCTTGAGCCAGACAAGGCCATTAAGATTAACTATAAAGAATATGCTTCACCAGAGACACGATATTGCCCAGCAGGTGTCTATGAAATTATCGAGGAAAATGGCGAACCAATGCTACAAATTAATGCGCAAAATTGTATCCACTGTAAAACTTGCGATATCAAGGACATCACGCAAAATATTAACTGGATACCGCCTGAGAGCGGCGGCCCACAGTATAATGGGATGTGAGTTGCAAATTGCGGCTGGGCGAATACCGATTATTCATTTGAAAGACCTCTAATTGCTGTTAAAATGGCTAGCTTTATACCTAAGTATTTGTATTTATGAGTCAGTTGACAAACTACAGTGAGTGGCAAGCACTAGCAACCCATGCACAAGGACTAAAGTCGTTACATTTAACTGATCTGTTTGCAGCAGATAAGGGACGAGCTCAAAAGTTTTGGACAACGTTTAGCTCAGTCTCCTATGACTACTCCAGACAACCTCTCACTCATGAAACCATTTCGCTATTGATTGCGCTTGCTCGGAAACAACAATTACCTGAAAAAATTAAACAGCTATTTGAAGGCGGCATATTGAATGTTTCTGAGAACAAACCTGCCCTACATATGGCACTGAGAGCAAGCAGTGATACTACACTTCCACTACCTAAAGAGGCGCTTAGTTTAGTAGAAAGTGCTAAGAAGCAAATGTTAGACGTTGCAAAAAAAGTGCGAAACAACAACTGGCACGGGGCCAGTGGAAAGCCGATTACTGACATCGTTAATATTGGTATCGGCGGCTCCGACTTAGGGCCAAAACTCACCGTTACAGCACTTAAAGCATTTACCTTAAATACACTTAAATATCATTTTATTTCTGATGGTGATGATTTAAGCTTTAGCGATGTTGCTGAAACATTAAATCCTGAAACAACACTTTTTATCGTGACTTCAAAGTCATTTTCGACTCCTGAAACGATTAAAAATTTTAAATTCGCTTTAGATTTTATCAATCACCCTCAGGCGCTATCGCACCAATTTATTGCAATCACCTGTAACACACAAAAAGCCCAGCAAATGGGTTTTCAGCACATCTTACCTATTTGGGACTGGGTTGGAGGGCGCTACTCCATGTTTTCAGCTGTTAATCTGATTGGATTAATTGCATTGGGGGAAGAAAACTTTAAAGCCTACACCGATGGCGCTGAGCTTGTGGATACACATTTTTTTAATGCGCCTCTTGCTGTAAATATTCCCGTGTTAATGGCTTTAATTGGCATATGGTCAATTAACTTTATGGGACTGAATACCTTAGCGTTATTGTCCTATAACAAGCGCTTGGAGTATTTAATGCCCTACATTCAGCAACTTGATATGGAAAGCAATGGTAAACGAACGACTGTGGTAGACGAACTAACCGACTACCATACAGGCCCTATTATCTGGGGCGGATTAGGTAATCGAGCACAACATGCTTTTTATCAATCCATATGCCAAGGCACTCAAAAAATCCCCTGCGATTTTATCTTAATTGATAGAAGTAGGCTAAATCACTTTGCTGAAAACAAAATTAAGGCCTTGTCATTTGGCAATGTGACCTCGGATATACTCAACCAAAGTTTACCAGGAAACATCCCTTTAAATGTGATTAAGCTAGCGAACTTATCTCCAAAATCACTAGGTGAGCTCATCGCTCTCTATGAACATAAAGTGTTTTGTCAAAGTGTCATTTGGAATATCAATCCCTTTGATCAGCCAGGCGTAGAAAGCACAAAATTGATGCGTGAAGCAAACACTATAAATAGTGAAGAGGCTGTTTCTCCTACCTAAAAGCGCATGAGCTCATAAGAAAGGGAGCCAATATCATCCTCACCACTATACTTTCTGAGCTGCGCGCTTCTTCTCATTCAACATAAAATATAAATTGCGCACATAGATAAACACACCTATACCCTGTCCCAGTATAAACACGGGATCAAGTTTATGTAGTGCGTATGCAAATAAAGTCACCCCACCTGCAATACTAAAGTACCAAAACTCAATAGGTAAAACGCTTTTTTTATGCTTTTCGCTCATCACCCACTGAATAATAAAGCGAGCAGAAAACAAAGCCTGACCAATAAAGCCAATGGCTAGCCAAGCTAACTGTGTATGCGTCATGTTATTCTCCCATTACTTCCGGATTACATGGGCGCTTCATCAACCACACCACACCAATTAAATCATACATCCCTACAAATAATCGGTTCATCAACCCATATTTTGATGTTCCAGCAACTCGCGCGCGATGATTCACAGGTACATTAACGACTTCGTAACCTTGGCGCTTAAATAAAGCAGGAAGAAAACGATGTAAATGATTAAAATGCGGCAAGGCCATAAATGCGGCTTCAGGGAACAGCTTCAGACTACATCCCGTATCTGGACACTCATCTTTTAGCACCCGCTGACGAATACCATTGCCGATGCGAGAGGTTAACTTTTTAAGCAAGCTATCATCCCGCTTTTGTCGATTTCCCAAAATGACCTGTTTTTTATCCATAGACAAGTGTTCAACAAGGGTTAAGATGTCCTTAGGATCATTTTGCCTATCGCCATCCATCGTCACAATCCAATCATACTGCGAGGCCCTAACCCCAGAGACAAATGCAGCACTCTGTCCAAAATTGACTTTATGTTGCACCAATTTAACATTGCTCTCAGCAGCGGTTAACTCATTAAGCGTTTGCACTGTGCCATCCACACTGCCATCATCAACAAAAATGACCTCAAAGGTTATTTGACCATCCAATGCGGCTTTAATTTCGTCATACAACGGCAAAACATTATCTATTTCATTTAAAACAGGAATAACCACAGAAAGGCATATATTTTGACTATTCATCATAAGTAACTTATTCATCTCTAAACTGTTGATATATCAATGGGCTAAGATGCTTTCTTAAATAAAGTACAACAAAAAAGCTTAGCAACAAGGCCGCCATTATATCACTTAAATAATGCGCCAGCACCACAACTCGAGAGAACGAAAGCAGTAGTCCATAAATAAGAAAGAACCAGCGAAATCGTCTAAAACAAAAAGCCCCAGCGATGGCAAAGCACATTGCAACAGTTGCATGCCCAGAGGGGAAAGACCAAAATTTTGCCTTCAATTGAAGACCATAAAATCCATATATATTTTGATGCAATAATAAGGCTGGCCTGGCTCGTGATAATACAATTTTAAACACATCGGCTATCAATCCGCCGATACACACTGAAGCCCAAATAAAAGTTAAATGGGCCGCTGCTTGCTTAGATTTAAATCGATAACAAACAAACGCTAAAAACGGTAGGCCAACAAAATACGGCCAGCCCAAACCTAATTTCGTTATCATATTGGCTACATGACTTATACGATAAGGAGTATGATGAGCCAGCCACAAGGTAAGAGGCTTATCTATCGCCAAAAAACTAGTGACTATTAAGGCAACCCCTAGCCCAATCGGCACAAGATGCCGACCTTTTAAATCGTCTACAATCTGTAACAACATTCACCCTCTTTTTGTAAAATCTACTAACATAAGGTTTAACCAACGACCTTTGTTATAGTTGATTCCATTGAGTCTTTTGATCACTGTGTAATGATAACCTTTCTGGCTTGCTATTATGCCTAACTTAGCAAGCATATCGCTGGGTATTAACATCACATCTGGAATATGCTTAAACACTTCAGGGTTAAATATATAACGAACTCTTTGGGTGCCAATAACAAATGCGAGGCTAGGCTCATGATACCCTACGGCTAATAGTGGATGCTTATCGGTTATTTTTGCATATACATCAGGATGGGTAAGTAAACTACGCTCGATATCTTGTGTTATCCATAATGGTTTAAGCGATGGTAATAGACCATAAAAGAAAATAGGCATCGCGATGGCTGCCGTTAACACACAAAAATACAATGTCTTTTTCAACTGAAAATAAAAAGCGTGGTATGCCATAAACAGTGACAATACAGCAATAATCATTGCACTAATGAGTAAATACATATTCATAGGCAATGATAGGACAAGTGGCACCACGACCAAGAGAGATGCGATTACAAAAGAGAGTAAGAGCCATAATATAACCAGCGCTCGATTGACATATTTATATTTTGCTTTAATCAAACCTGATGGCTCTGTGATACCCAGCGCGCACAGTAAAGCAATTGCAGGAAAAGTCGGCAAGATATATTGTGGCAGTTTTGTCGGCATAAGCTCAAAGAA
>JAUICE010000097.1 GCA_030428185.1 Gammaproteobacteria bacterium | reverse complement strand
AAAAAAATCCAAACCTTAATCATTTGACTGCGCTCAACCTACAAGCTAACTATAAAGGCTTATTTAAATTTTTTATATCGTTAGGCACAAAGATTTATCTGTGGATAGAGAGATTAAATTTGAGTAAAACAAAAGTCTATTACGATAATTTAATCTCTTTAGACCACAGTAAATGTTGAAGTCTAAAAACACGCATTATGAAAGGACAGGGGTATATATCCACTCATTAAAATTCGAGCACCGCAACGACAAAGATAGGAGCCTCTTCAGTCGGTTTTCTAAAGAGGCATATTGTTTTATTATTTTTATTCTGAAGTTTTTGTTAGACCAAGGCCACTAGGATCACTTGCACCATCATTAACATGACCATGTTCATTTGTAGCACTTGGATTTTCTCCCTCTTCTAGAGCTTCCTGATTAAAGAAAGTATTCCTTTTACCAGCAATCGTTGTTTTTGTTTTGTCTACAGCTGTAGTCTCAGTACCCTGGCTGGTAAAAATTGATGCGTCAGGCTCTCCTAGCAGCTTATCATCTTCATAGATATCGGGTTCTAACCCATCTCTGGCAGCTTGATTGAGATTGGGAACTTCACCCCGTTTTTCTCGTTTAGCAGGGTTATCCACTTTCGCAGTAGATTTATCAAATCGTGGTATACCGTCACCGTATTCATCTGGTGAATCGCTATACTCTTCTCTGGAAACGTGAGTCGAACGGTTACTGTGTTCCTCTGATGAATTATTATATTGTTCTGTAGACTCATAAGAACGTGGTATACCGTCACCGTATTCATCTGGTAGATCTTTTAAGTTTCGTTTACCTTTTTTAGCCATGACTATCTCCGTGTTGAAATTTAGATCTAAGAGTAAATATATTGTACAGCAATAATTCAATCAAATCAATTAAACTTATACGGTTATGTCATTAACCATATGATTTTAAATTAATTTATAAAAAAATTAGTTCTTCTCAGGTTGTCTGAGCCCCCAACTCATTGATCTGTAAAAAGTTGAAGTAATTTTCTTGTGCTAAGCCACCTTGAGAACTAATGCTGAGAAATCATATTTGATCATTCTTTTCTATTGAGCAAAAGAGACTGCTTAAAAGCTAAACTGTCCCAGTAAATTGGGCATAATACGGTTCTTCTGGGCTAAGAGAGATCAACTGATCCATTTTATTAAAAATACTATGGAATACTTCATCCGTAATTATCTTACTTAAATATGGATGTTTCGTTTTGAATTCATTCATCAACACACCTAACTGATAAACTAACAGGCTCAAATATGCGTTAATACTCCTAGAAAAGCGTAGTGTTTTTGATGCCTTTTGGTAAATCTCTTGATACGAAGTCAAATAAGCATGATTGGCTTGTAACTGTGCTCTTTTAAGATCTTCTTCCATAGTAAAGAGCATAGCAAAGGTTAAAATTCCTGACCTAGCATCTTCTGCTAAATCCACAACGTCATCAAATAATTGCGCAAGGCCACCAAAAGTTTGACAAAGCTCAAGCTCTTTGGGAGAAATGTTTGGTTGCACAAGTAATATAATTGCCTTAAACGTCACCGCCCCTTTTTTGTATGAAAGATTAAATAATTCCTGCTGAGATAACCTGCCACTATAAGGTTCTTGTTGCATTATAGATTGCCTTTGACAATCATTAAGCTCCAAGAGGGTTTTCCAAATTTTTTCATTCTTAAATAATTTCGAATCTACATCAATTGCTTTCAGTAAATTCCTTAACCTTTTTGGCATGATTGTTTGATACGGCTTTGAGATTTCAAGATCATTTTTTTTATTTTTGATGGAGTTTCTAATAAAGGTATCGATGGAATCACATAGAGCCATCTTATTTTTTTTTCCAATACTCAGATTATCAATATATGCATCAGTGATAGGATATAAAAGGGACAGTTGAACAAGCAGGTTGTGATATTTAAAGCTTGAACCTAGCATGTTCATCAAAACTTGCGCGGTACCAAATAACTGTGAAGCTTTCTCTAAATCACTGTAGGTCGCTACTAAGTTATGCTCTTTGTCATATTTTTTTAAATACTCAATCACTTGATCAGGCTTTATTCTTCTTCTAAAAACCCTTGCGAAAAATAATGGATTCTTTAATAAAGCATGCCTAGTTGTGCAACCTTCAATACTTTTTAATGGGGATACTTGCTGCTTAATCTGCTCTTTCAATCCATCAGAGCTAGTTATTGGTGTAAATAATTGTTTACTACCATCGATAGAGGGCCATAAAGCGCTAAAACAATTTATTCCTTCAGCACACCACCGGTTAGCCCAGCTGATTTTTTGTCTTGGTGATGAAAGTGCACTTAGACTGAACCCTTTAGGCATAAAATTTCACCCCTTTATAAAACGATAAAACCATCGAGCGTCAAAACACCTAATTGAAAGGCGTTTTTGCCCCCCTCATTTAAACTAAACTAAGACAGTTAACTATGGATTGAGATAACAATCTCTAACTAAAGGCGTTAATACCTGTAATATGTCGTCCTAGAGCCAAAGTATGGACATTGTGTGTACCCTCATAAGTGAATACTGACTCAAGGTTAGTCATATGGCGAATGACATGATATTCGAGACTTATTCCGTTGCCACCCAAAAGGTTCCTGCAACGTCTAGCGATATCTAGTGCTTGAAAGCATGCATTTCTTTTACCTAGCGAGACCATAGCTGGCGTTAATTTCCCTTGCTCTTTTAATCGTCCTAAACGTAAGTTAAGCCAGTGAGCCTTAGTAATTTCTGAAAACATTTCAGCAAGCTCTGCTTGAATTAACTGAAATGAGGCAATGGGCTTATTAAACTGCTCACGTTCTAGTGTGTAATTTCTAGCAATATCAAAGCAAGCTTCAGCAGCACCCATTGCGCCAAACGCAATGCCAAATCGAGCTTGTGTTAAGCAAGATAATGGTGCTTTAAGACCACAGTCACTACCTGGAAGCAGATTCTCATCAGGCACAAACACATCATCAAGCACAATTTCTCCAGTTATAGACGCACGTAATGATAATTTATGCTTTATTTCTGGTGTACTAAACCCTTTAAAGTCCCGCTCTATAATGAATCCTCGAATACCTTCGTCTGTCTTTGCCCAACAAATTGCAATATTGGCAATAGGCGCATTCGTTATCCACATTTTCGCACCATTTAAGATCCAGCCACCGGATGTTTTTTTAGCAACTGTTCTCATACTTGCGGGATCACTTCCTGAATTTGGCTCTGTTAGTCCAAAACAGCCAATGATTTCACCTTTAGCCATTTTAGGAAGGTATCGTTTTTTTTGCGCTTCACTTCCAAAAGTAAAAATTGGATACATACACAGTGAACTTTGCACTGAGACAAAGCTTCTAAGCCCACTATCACCTCGTTCTAACTCCTGGCAGACCAAGCCATAACTTACTGCGCTCGCATTTGCGCCACCGTACTCTTCTGGTAAAGTCAGTCCCAAGAGACCAAGCTTGGCTGTTTTTTCAATAAAGGAATTCGGGAAGCTTGCTTTCTCATATGCATCTTCAAGCTTATCTAATACATCTTCTTTAACAAAACGATGAACACTATCACGAATTAATCGCTCCTCTTCAGTATATTCCTCTTCAATTAACAAAAAATCTTCCATTATGACCTCTAAAATGTAGTTAATTTCGCATTATTTGTGCTAAAAAAGCATTAATCCCAATTTAAAACAGCATTAATGATGTCATCACAAGAAGGTAATACATACGACCATGAACGACCTGTGGGGATAAAACTATCATAACCAGTAATACGTTTTATATTTGCAGAGAGTTTATAATCACAAACAAGCCTTGTCACTAGCTCTTCGCTTAAGGAGCCAGTCTTACGACACTCATCAACAATTAATATGTGTTTTGCATGTTTGATTTCGTTAATAATTGCAGTCATTGGTAAAGGATGCAGCCAACAAATATCAACAATTTTACATGCACGATGATGCAGAGATTTTAAAATAGCTTGAGCTTTAGCCGATAAATAATAGCCATTTCCATAACTCAAAATAACAGTATCACCACTACCTTCAGTATGAACACTATCAATGTTTATAGTTTTATTGATTTTTGGATATTCACTTAGCCAGCGATTGTCCTTTTCACGTAATAAATCTTTTGTCATGTACAAAGCAATGGGCTCTAAAAAAACACAAATTCGTCCCTCTTCATAAGCAAGTCGCACACATTCTCTTAAAAGCATTGCCGCTCTATCGCCCCGCGATGGACACGCAACGATAATACCGGGAATTTCTCTTAAAAAAGCTATGGCATTATCATTATGAAAGTGGCCACCAAAACCTTTTTGATATGCTAGTGCAGGCAATCGTATTACCATAGG
>JAUICE010000024.1 GCA_030428185.1 Gammaproteobacteria bacterium | reverse complement strand
TCGTATAATGTTTGTAGACTTAAATAGGTAAACTTAAGATCGCGATTAGCAACTAAAGCTTTACCCAGCAATGGTAAATCAAATTCTTTAAGCTGGTTATCTAGAATGCCAAGCTCGATACCTTTGTTAATATAAGATTGAAAATATTCAGGATAAAGCGTGCTCATCTCAGAGAAGGTAGCGGTTGTTTGTAGATTTAAGAAGCTAAGGGCCTCAGTTCTTAGGCTATCTAACAATAATCTTGCTGCCACATAAGTATGATTAGGCTCTTTTTCAACCAAAACACGAGCAGACATGACTAACGCTTTATGTACATCAGCTAGTGATGCCATATTAAATAAGTTTCTTAGAGTTTCTTTGATGATAGGGTCTGGATTAACGTTTTCTAAGTTTTGACAAGCTTCTTTAACGATGGTTTCTAGGCGTTCGCGGTTAAGAGGCTCATGGCGCCCATCAGGTAGGGTAATGTAGAGAACCTCTTTATTGTGTGTTTTTGATGATTTAGCTTCACGTAATGAGCGGTGCTTTTCTCGATATAAAACGTAAGCTCTAGCGACCTTGTGTTCACCATATCGCATCAGCGCAAGCTCAACTTGATCTTGAATATCCTCGATGTGTAATGTGCCACCAGAAGGTAGGCGTCTTTTAAATACACCGGTAATTTGGTTGGTTAAACGAGTCACTGTTTCATGAATGCGACTAGAAGCGGCAGCGCTGCCACCTTCAACAGCTAAAAAGGCCTTGGTAATAGCCACTTTAATTTTGTTTTCATCAAAAATAACGACCTTTCCGTTACGCTTAATGGTTTTTATTTCACCTGGTTGTGTTGCGTTAATGGTTGCCTCTGATTGCGTGGGAGGTGATTTTACTTCATCTTTTGGTTTGTCTACTACTTGCATGGGGTGCTCCATTACTTATCAATTATTATTTTTGTTTGAGAGGATTTTATCCACATGTATAGGTCATTTGACGCTCTGTTATGGAAAGCATCAATCTGTCAAAACACTACATGTTGGGTTTTCTTAAAGCTTAGATAACAAGATAGTGTGTTTTTCCGAGAAGATCAAGAGAATATCATGGGTGTATTTTGTGGATAAGTTGTGGGTTATTCGTATTGCGTATAAAAGAATGTTAAGTTGGCTAAACCTTTAACGAGGTTGTAGAGAAGGGAGTTTTACTTTGTTTTGCTCTAAGTGACTTAGTGCAGTTTCATAGCCTAGATTAATAAGTTTATCGATGAGTCCCCAGCCTAAAACAGGAAAGTTTTCAGTAAAACAGTTAATAGAGAGGTTCGCACGTTTACTCATGGCAACTTGATGCTGATTTGAGCAGAGCAAAGCAGATTCAAGCATAATCTCGGGGATAGTGGGTAATCTCTTATTATAAAGATTTTCTTTCAATGAGTTCCAAGGAGAGATCCAGCCCTCAGGCACAGCATTAGAGGTTATTTTGGGTTTACCAGATACATCGCTTGCAATGATATACCCAGAGTTTGAAAAATTCTCCATAATATCGACGGGAAGGTTATTAATAATCGCGCCATCTAACAGCAGCTCTTCTTGTGAGGTTGATATAGGTGGAAAAATGCCTGGTATTGATAGGCTCGCTCGAATATTTCGCCATAGCTTACCGTGTGTCAGTACTTTTTGTTCTAAAGAGGTGAGACTGGTTGCAATACAAAAAAAACGTCGCCATAGATTTTCAGTGAGCGTGTCTTCCCCCATTAGGGCAATAATGGCCTCCGATATACTGCGTCCAGAGACAACAGAGTGAATGGGTAAGGTATATTTAATTAATCTTTTGTTATGTGCAACATGTTTTTTGATTAAGTAGATGATCTCATCTATGGGCAAGTTCATGGCAAAAAGCGCACCAATAGCTGCACCTGAGCTGGTTCCCCCAATACTATCAATGGGTATGTGATATTCTTTTAATGCCTTAATGACGCCAATATGTGCATAGCCTCTTGCTCCACCACCACCTAATACGAGCCCGATAGAGCGATTGGTTAAGTAGCGTAGTAGTCTAGAAAGGCTGTTGGGTTGACTGAGTGATATATGATGATGACTTTGCACAGGTCTGTTTTCTAGCCATTTTCGAGCATCTAAGGGAAGACTAATATTATCAGGCTGTAATATCACCAGATCTCGATTACAGTGGCTGTTTTCAAAAAGAAAATTTTCTAAGGGGCTTAGACATACTTTTGCGGTTTGCTTGGCAATGAGTAGCACCTTATCTGCTTGACGGATACATAACTTACTCCAGTCGTTTAGCTCTGGGCCACTTTCATAGATGATATAACGATAATTATTTTCTTGCTCGTTAAGCCAGCGAGTGACTTGATCGCTTTTTTTTACATCTGACAAGTCGATGCCAGCATTTGCAAGATGTTTTTTTATATTATGTTGTGTTAGATATAAAAAACGCCCATTTAGCGTATTAATAAATGTATTACTGAATGCGCGTAAGTCAGTACTACTTCCGGCAGGCATTAAACAAAATGTATGTACACGATTATTAATGTAGTTCTTATCTTTAATTCTGATAATGGTATTTTTTACAATTTCAATCATTTGCTCAAAATGATTTTTACTAAAATAAAAGAAATCTTCCTTATTTAGCTTTAGAAGTATACTATCGCGGATAGTAAATACCGAGAAAATGCGAGGGCTATTAGTTAGTAGCGCTACTTCACCAATAAACTCACCTGGACCAATTTCTCCATGTGACGTGAGCTGTCCATTGGTTTTTTCGTATACACGTAAGCGTCCATGCATTACCAAATATAAGCAGTCGCCAGGCTCACCTTGACGCATGACATATTCTCCACTTTTGAAGGGTGTAGGGATGAATTGTCGTACGAGTGATTTTAATGAGCGCGTGGATACGCCGCTAAAAAAAGCAGATTTAGATAGAAACTGAATAATGATGCGTTCTTCTTCTGTGGTAAAGAACATAAACGTTTATTAAAAAAGTATGATTTATTGTTCAGTATATACCCATGCTACCTGGAAATGCACGTTTTAGAAGATGATATTTTATACCCCTATCCTTTCACTCTATACTTAGAGGAGTGAGATGATTCGTTTAAAATGTCCCTAGTAACGCTAAAAAAAGGGTATAATATGATCGATTAGGCGTGTATACAAATAGGATCAGGAACATAGTTTCGCCCCGTAACCTGTAATTTGAGTAATGGAGTATTTGTATACAGTTGTGTTGAACCACCGCCATCAAGGTTTAAAGCATAAGTACAGTGTAAAGTATCGCGCAGGATAACTGCGAGCTCTCTTGTGGTAATTAAAGCACTATCTGTGATAGCGAGAATAATATCACCTGCTTTTGTTATGCCTAATGCAGTTCTTTCTGCAGTTCCTGGGCGTAGCGATATTAGCCGGCCATTATCGATAAGTCTTGGGCCTGCCTGTATGGCAAAGTTAATACCTCGTTGATAATGAAAATTTTTAAAGGCCTTAATGTAGGCGCGTTTATTTTTGATATAGAATACGCCCCACCAGCTTATTCTCTTTAAGCGATTGAGTACCTTTCCGCCGCTCATTCTTAGGCCAAGTGGTTTATGGTTTTTAGAAAAAAAGCCACTATTAAAAACGATAGGGCTATGATTTTTTTTACTTACCTTAGAAAAGGTATCAAGTTTTGCTCTTTGACAAAAGTTGAAGCTGACATGTTTAGGATTAATTTTAAATACGTGCATACGCGAAAAAGGGTGGTATTGGCTTAAAAATAGTTGTTGGTACTGAATGCCTGGAGCAATAGTGCTAAAAGCGAAGCTATTGCAGGCATAGAAAGAAAATAGCACAATGGCAAGCAGATTTTTTAAAAGGCGATAGAGCATTTAAGTTTCTTCGCAATAAACAGTGATAAGTGGCTATGATGAAAAAAAATATGGATAAGTGCAAGAACAAATTAGAAACATCGGTGGATACACTCAAAGCGCTTAGTGAGCGAATTTTAAAAATGGCTAAAGCCAAAGGTGCACAAGATGCAGAAGTTGCATTGAGTGTTGATAAGGGCATTAGTGTGAACACGCGCTTAAAAGAGGTTGAGACGCTTGAGTATAATCATGATAAAGGTGTTGGCTTAACGGTATTTGTTGGCAAAAGAAAAGCAAGTGTAAGCAGTTCAGATACTAGTGATTCTACCCTAGAAGACTTGGTTGAACGGGCAGTAGCGATCGCAAAAATTAGTGATGAAGATGAGTATTATGGTCTTGCAGATAGTAACCTGTTATCAAATGACTATCCTGAATTATCTCTTTATCATCCATGGAATCTTGAGGGACATCAGGCAATCGATTTGGCAGTTGATTGTGAAACGCTCGCACTCGATGCTGATAAGCGTATTGTTAATTCAGAAGGTGTGAGTGTTTCAAGCTACGAGTTTATACGTATCTATGGAAATACGCATGGATTTGTTGGTGGATTTAGAACAACGAGACACTCTAAGAGCTGTGTACTCTTAGCTCAAGATAAAGAAGGACTTAAAAGAGATTATGATTATACGACATCACGTTATCCTGCTAATTTACTAGATAATAAGACACTTGCAAGTAGTACAATTAGCAGAGTGATAAGTCGTCTTAACGCGAGAAAAATAGCAACACAAAAAACACCAGTTATTTTTTCAAGTGATGTATCAAACTCCTTATTAAATGCGCTCATTTCAGCGATTAGTGGTACGAGCATTTATAGGGGAACCTCCTTTTTAAGAGATGCTCTAAACAGTCAAGTATTACCAAGTCGTTATCGAATCTTTGAGGTGCCACATATCAAAGGCGGACTAGGTAGTGCGCCTTATGATGGAGAGGGTGTATTGACTCGCGATAATGTATTTGTTGATGAAGGGATATTGAAGCAATATGTTTTAGGTAGTTATTCGGCAAGAAGACTTGGCTTACAAACAACGGCAAATGCAGGCGGTGTACATAATTTGACGATTAATCATGATGCATTATCTTTTGATGATTTGATAAAAAAAATGCATAAAGGATTGGTGGTTACAGAGTTGATGGGACAGGGGGTTAACTTAGTTACAGGTGACTATTCTCGAGGTGTGAGTGGATTTTGGGTTGAGGATGGCGAGATCCAATATCCTATTCACGAAGTGACCGTCGCAGGAAATTTAAAAGATATGTTGCTGAATATTGAGGCTGTCGCGGATGACAGTGACATACGTAAGTCTACGAAGTGTGGCTCAGTATTGATTAGAGAGATGATGGTGGCGGGGAATTAGAAAGGGTTCCCCACTAAAAGATGAACAAGAAACGTTTACTTGAAAGGTGTATTAGTTTTTATCTCTAAATACGATACGCCCTTTGGTCAGGTCATAAGGTGTGAGTTCAACCCTAACTTTGTCGCCAGTTAAGATTCTAATATAATTCTTGCGCATGCGACCAGAAATGTGAGCAGTTACGATATGCCCATTCTCTAACTCGACGCGAAACATGGTATTAGGTAATGTGTCAATCACCTTACCTTCCATTTCAATGTGCTCTTCTTTAGCCATTTTTACCTAGTGTAATTCAAAAATAGAGGCAAATAATGCCGTAAAATCGTAGAAAGAGCAATGTTTTTAGCACAAAAAAGTACCATTTTTATGAGAATTATAAGCTATCCAAATACTTTTCGGCATCAAGAGCCGCCATACACCCAAAACCAGCTGAGGTAATCGCTTGACGGTAAACCTGATCGGTTACATCACCACAGGCGAATATACCGTTAACGCTTGTTTTGGTTGCATTTCCACTTAGGCCGGATTGAATGTTGATATAGCCTTGGTTCATTTCAAGCTGGTCTTTAAAAATATCGGTATTTGGCGTATGACCAATGGCAATGAATACACCGTCTAGCTCAACTTGTTTTTTAGATTCATCTAGTGTCGAGATGATTTCCATGCCGGTAACCTTAATGTCATTACCTAATACTTCACTTAAGGTGTGATTCCATTCTATGCTTACATTGCCTGCGTCAACTTTTGCAAATAGCTTATCTTGCAATATTTTTTCAGCACGCAAGCTATCACGACGGTGGACCAAGGTCACATGACTTGCAATATTTGATAGATAAAGGGCTTCTTCAACGGCGGTATTTCCGCCGCCAATAACCGCTACTTTTTTATTTCTATAGAAAAAACCATCACATGTTGCACAAGCAGAGACGCCTTTACCTTTATATGCTTCTTCTGAGGCGAGCCCTAAGTAACGTGCTGAGGCACCGGTCGCAATGATCACGCTATCTGCTGTATAGGTTTCACTGTCGCCTTGAAGTTTGAATGGCTTTTTTGAAAAGTCTACGGAGGTAATGGCATCATAAATAATTTGTGTATTAAAACGTTGGGCATGACTTTGCATTCGCTCCATCAGTGCTGGGCCTTGTAAGCCCTCGACATCACCTGGCCAGTTATCAACGTCCGTTGTAGTGGTTAACTGCCCACCTGGCTGCATACCAGTAATAATGACTGGATTTAAATTAGCACGAGCCGCGTAAACGGCAGCAGTATATCCTGCAGGACCGGATCCAAGAATAATTAGGCGATGATGGTTCATATAAATTCCTAGGTTAAATCAAGTTAAGACTGAAAGCGCACTTGTAAGTACATCATGATACTAAAAAATAAAGTGCCTAAATTAACGTCTTGAGCTTCTATTAAAGAGATTAAGGATACTGCGATAGTATTTTTTGTGCAAACATCACATTTTGATTTGAAAATATCTCTATCCTTTAATGGGCACTATTTTGGAAGGATAGGGGTATAAATTCTGCTATTATTACGTTTTAATAGACAGCTAGCAGTAGCCGTTTGGAAAAATGATTTTTATGGCGAAATCCAAAGATAAGAAAACTCAAAACAGTAAGCAAACTCGGCAGCAAGGAGCCTTTATGACAAAACGACTAATGGAAGTCTTATTTATCGCTGTTGTTGCTTTATCGTTATTCACTTTATTAAGTTTGTTGACCTATCATATTAGAGATAATTTTGCGTTAAGTGGTAATGATATTGCTAATGCTGGAGGGCTAGTTGGAGCCTGGATATCTAGGGCTTTATTTATTATGTTTGGTTATGTGGCTTACTCATTACCAGTTGGTTTGATGATTGTGTCGTTTAGTGCACTAAAAAGGAAAAAGGGGGCGTCATTTAATGTTCATATGGCGCTATTACGTAGTGCTGGCCTAATATTATTACTGATGTCACTGACGGGTTTATTTAGTTTAGAGCATGTTGCATTACGGCAGATCTTACCTGTTTCTAGTGGTGGTTTATTAGGTGCAGGGGTAGCCAATACACTGTACGCACTGTTTAGTAGTACGGGATCATTTTTACTGCTCAGTGGTGGAGCATTAATTGGCTTGACTCTTTTGACAGACATTTCTTGGTTGGGCTTTATTGAGGCGGTTGGTAAGTATGCTCTGTTAGCAGCTACATTTTTGGCTGCGAAAATGTCATTGCTTGTTTCTCAGTTAGAAAAGTTGATGAACTGGGTTGATGAGAGAAAAAAGCGTAGAAAAGCACTAAAAGAAGAAAAGGAGCTAGAGTTAGAGCAAGCAGCCTCACAGCCAATAATTAGACCAAAAACCAGTCGCGTATCAAAAGCAAAAAGTGTTGAAACCGTTTTTGATATGCCTATTGAGCCTGTCGATATTACATTTAAACCTGTTGTAGCAAGTCCAAAAAGAAACAATACGTCACGAGCGAAGATTACGCATACTAAAGGTGATATACCTTCAATTGCTCTACTCTCTGATCCAATACCAACACAAAGTACACATTTTTCAGCCGAAGAATTAGAGGCACGCTCTCGTGAGGTGGAACAAAAGTTATTAGACTTTGGTGTAGAAGTCAATGTGGTTGCAGTCCACCCTGGTCCTGTGATCACACGCTTTGAGCTTCAATTAGCACCTGGATTAAAAGTTTCAAAGATAACAACGTTAGGTAAGGACTTAGCACGGTCTTTATCCGTCACTAGTGTGCGGGTTGTTGAAGTGATACCAGGTAAAGCTGTGGTTGGGTTAGAGCTTCCTAACCCTAAACGCGATGTTGTTTGCTTAAGTGAAGTCTTGGCAACAGAGCAATATGAAGGAGCTAAAAGTTATTTAAGTCTTGCTTTAGGGGTTGATATTTCGGGGCATCCAGTCATTGTGGATTTGGCAAAAATGCCTCACTTGTTAGTTGCAGGAACGACAGGTTCAGGTAAGTCCGTTTGTATTAATGCGATGCTTTTAAGTTTAATTCTAAAAGCAACTCCAGAGGATGTCAGGCTTATTTTGGTCGACCCTAAGATGTTGGAGCTAGCTATTTATGAAGGAATTCCGCACTTGTTAGCACCTGTGGTTACCGATATGAAAGATGCCGCCAGTGCATTAAGATGGTGTGTGGCTGAAATGGAGCGTCGATATCGCCTGATGGCATCGCTTGGTGTGAGAAATATCACAAGCTTTAATCAAAAAGTGAAAGAAGCAGAAAGTTCTGGCGAGCCACTTACTGATCCACTCATTCAAGTCTCTGAAGAAATGGAGCCTCAGTACTTAACGACATTACCAAAAATTGTTGTTGTGATTGATGAGCTTGCAGATATGATGATGGTTGTAGGTAAAAAAGTAGAGCAATTAATTGCGAGAATTGCACAGAAAGCGCGTGCATCGGGTATACATTTAATTTTAGCCACACAGCGGCCCTCAGTTGATGTGCTTACAGGATTAATTAAATCAAATATTCCAACAAGAGTGTCTTTTCAGGTGTCATCGAAAATTGATTCACGAACTATTCTAGATCAACAAGGCGCAGAGCAGCTGCTTGGACAAGGGGATATGCTATACCTTCCACCCGGCACAGGAACGCCCGTTCGTGTTCATGGGGCATTTGTTGATGACAATGAGGTTCATCGTGTAGTGAATGCGTGGCGAGAAGTTTCTGAACCAGATTATATTAGTGATATCACACAAACAGCAGATGATAGTGAAGAAAGTATCTTTCCTACGTTTGGTGATACAGAAGATGTGGATGCTCTGTATGATGAGGCGGTACAGTTTGTCATTCAATCTAGGAAAGCCTCAATTTCATCTGTGCAACGACGCTTCAAAATTGGTTATAATCGCGCAGCAAGATTAGTTGAAGAGATGGAGCGCACAGGTCTTGTTGGGCCACTTGAAGGAGGAAGTCGAGAAGTTCTTGCGCCAGTTGCGAATGAGGAGTCATGATGAGAAAGTACGTTTTTTTATTACTTTTTTTTTCATCAAGTATCGTTGCAAACGATGCTGATGTTCTTTTAGAAAAGCGCTTATCAGCCAGTACGGTCTCTGGGAAGTTTAAGCAAGTAGTTATTCAGGATAAACGAATGTCAAAAAGTGCTGGTCGCTTTGAGATGTCTCGTCCATCAAAATTTCGCTGGGAAATTATTTCTCCAATGCCGCAGTTAATTGTGAGTAACGGTAAAAAGCTATGGGTTTTTGATAAAGATCTCGAGCAAGTTACCATACGGACTATTGATAAGACGCATAAAGGGACACCAGCACTTTTTCTAAGTGGCTATGATAGACAGATAGCGAAGCAATACCATATTCAATACACAAAAAAGAGTACTCAGGAAGTGTTTGTGCTTTTGCCAAAAACAAAAGATGGTACCTACCAAAAAATTGAGCTGATCTATCAAAATGGGACAATTGCTTCTTTAAAACTTAAAGATGAGTTAGGTCAAACGTTAATACTTTCTTTTTATGCTGTGCGTATGAATAAGCCACTTAACAATTCTCGTTTTGAATTTAAGCCACCTAAAGGGGTTGATATTGTTACTGAATAAAAATAGCAAACCTACTTTGCTCTTTAATTGAACTGTGTTATACATGTGCGCATAATTTGTATATGGGAGTCTGATGATGCCTGGTGCTACCACTGTGAGTGCGCATGATAATTTAAGCGAGAAAGAAAATAAAAAAGCTACGTTAAATGAACAAAAAGAGAAATTTTTATCACTTGAGCGCTCCATGCAAGAGGACATTGACGAGCTTCAAAAGCACTTGGATACACTCTTAGTTACTCAAAGTGAGAAGCAGGCTGTTTTAGATGGCTTAAAAGAAGAGCATGACTCTGCAGTACGATTATTACAATCAAAAGAACAAGTACATCATAAATTAGAGCGAGAAAAAGAAGATATTGATAGTAAGCTTGAAGCTTACTATCAATATAAGCCTACTTTAGATAACGCATTAAAACAGCTATTAAGTGTTTCGGATGCAGATGGTGATACAGATTATTTAGACGAGCTTACGGAGGAAGATTGTGGTGGTGTTAACTGGTACGCACCAAATGGATTAAACACTTCTTCTCTATTGGATTGTTTCAATCGTGAGGAACTAGGATTTGCTGAAAGGGCTTCCTTACTAGACAAATGCAATGATAGTCAAAAATATCATGATAGTGGCTGGCTCGCAAAAAAGGGTATTGATGCTAAGTATTATAATGAAAAAACTTTGTCTAGCCCTAGATTAATCTGGTATCAGTTAGTCAGTCAAAAGCTTAATGAAATTAATCTATTTTTAGAAACCTATCAAGATTATGAAAGCAGTGGCGATGATACAGCTTATAAAACGTTAGTATCTAATTTAACTGCGGCTGAAAGAGAATTTAATGAAGCAAAAGAGTCTACAGCCGCAATGCGCGAACAGTATCAAGCAGCACAAACAGCACTGACTCAAGCCGAAGAGGCAGTTAATAAACAGCAATCGCTTCTTAAGGAAAAACAAGAGGCGCAAGACTTAATCACAGCAAAAAAGCTGATTTCACAGCAGGCACTTCAATATCATGATTGTTTTTATGATGCAGGTGTAACCTTTAATGAGGTTGAGACGTATATCAAAGGTATCAAAGACGATGATGATTTATCATTGCTAGACTTAGCAGCCCTTGTGGGACAATTTGACGAGCTAGAAGCAATGATGCAAAAGTTAGCGTCAGTTAGGCAAGCCTATGCAGATAAAAAATTAAAAGAGAAAAGCGATGCATATTACGATAATCATGCATTGGATGCTTTGGAGGCGCTTGAACGAGCGCATAAAGAAGGTGAGCAGAGCTCTGTAGAGAGTGTTGATGACGAAGACGATAAGTTTGAATATGTTCTTTTACCTTTTTCTAAAACGGTAGCTATGCATGATGCGAATTTTCTGTCGCTAGATAAATATGAGGAACAATTAAAAGTACTTGAAGGCCGGCTTCTTGAGAAGATTAATTCAAAAAAACAGGCGGTGTTAGAGAGCAAAGAGCAGGCTATTAGCAAGCGTAAGGAGCTTGCTGATAGGTATCTTCCACAAAAAGTCAGACTAGAGAGTCGTACTTATGACGATACAAATGCCTTAGGTCGCCTTGATTCTTATATAAATCAGAGAAATCAAACTTATGCTAATTGGGATATGTTTACAGGATTTTTTAATTGGTTATTCAATCGGGTGAGAAGCATACCGTATTGTCTTCATGCTGAAAAGCATAAGACTGAAAAAGAAAAAAGGCAAGATTATGTAAACGAACTAAAAGAGAGTGTTGTTTCTTGGCGTGATGAGGGTAATAGTCATAATCTATCTCAATTGCTTGCACAAAAAGGGTCGTTTAAACCCAGAAGAAACCCAACAGATAAGAAAGAAACCTTAAAAGGAAATTTAGAGGCATTAGCTGAAGATGTACAAACTGTAGATGGTCTGATGCCTCAGCAAGAAGAATTAGTGTTAGCTGATAGAGAGTATAATGCGTTTAAATAAGGGAAGATTATGCAGCAACCACTTGCCTCACGCCTGAGACCAAAAAGCATAAAAGACTTTGTTGGGCAGACACATATTTTGGCCGAGGGTAAGCCATTATATGAGGGAGTTACAAAAGGTAGGCTGCACTCAATGATACTTTGGGGACCACCAGGGGTGGGTAAAACAACTTTGGCACTACTGTTATCAGAACGTGCTCAGTCAGCATTTGAGACTTTATCGGCAGTGACCTCAGGTGTGAAGGATATACGTGAAGTCATTGAGCGAGCGAAACAAAGAAAAGATAGTAAACGTCAGGCAACGATACTGTTTGTTGATGAAGTTCATCGTTTTAATAAATCGCAACAAGATGCTTTTTTACCATTTGTTGAAAATGGTTTGTTAACGTTTATTGGTGCTACAACTGAGAATCCCTCTTTTGAATTGAATAGGGCATTACTATCAAGAGTCAGCGTGTATACGCTAAAACCCTTAAGCAATGAAGAGTTAGCCACACTCGCCCAACGAGCAGAGTGCTTATTAGATTGTAGAATTGAAGAAAAAAGTGTGTTGATTGATGCGTCAGGTGGTGATGGGCGGAAGCTATTAAATTTTATTGCTCAAGCTCACGCGTTGGCAATGGTAAGAGATTCTACAATTGATTCCTCCATTGTAAAAGATGTCATTAAAAATACAGCTCTTTCGTTTGATAAGGGTGGTGATCATTTTTATGAGCAAATTTCTGCGCTGCATAAATCGATTCGTGGCTCAAATGCAGATGCGGCCTTGTTTTGGTGTATGGCCATGCTTAAGGCAGGCACTAGTCCACATTATATTTTACGTCGTTTAGTTCGTGTTGCTTCAGAGGATATTGGTAATGCAGATCCACGCGCTTTGAGTGTCACTCTAGATGCATGGCAAGCATTTGATAAACTGGGTGATGAAGAAGGGCGGTTAATGATAGCGCAAGCTGTGCTCTATTTAGCAGTAGCACCTAAAAGTAATCGTGTGTATTTGGCATTCAAAAGGGCTGAACAAATGGTAGGTATGCAAAGCGCAATATCGGTACCGATTCATTTAAGAAATGCGCCTACAGGCTTGATGAAGTCAATGGGGTTTGGTAAAAATTATCAATATGCTCATGATTATGAACATGCATACGTGCCAGGAGAGCAGTATTTTCCCGATGGCATATCAGCGCGATTCTATGAGCCTTCAGATAGAGGGCTAGAGAAAAAAATTAAAGAAAAAATGACATATTTAGCGAGTCTTGATGAGAAAGCATAGGTCTATACTAAATGCATTAGGGATAACACCATGGGTATGTTCACCAAACCGTAATGAAAAGAAAATATTGATTATTTTCAATTGTGAATTCCATGAATTTGATGATGTATCTTTATTAATTTTACAAATACTACAGAGTATCAATTGCTCGATGTCTGATGTGGTATTATTACCTTTTAAGTTTGTAGACGGTGTGGGGGCGAATATACCTAATACAAAGTATATTCTGAATTTTGTCCCCATTGAAAGATTGAAAGCACAGTCTACGTTGTGGCTGGGGCTTCAAAGGTGTAGTGATAAGGTGATTCATACTGATTTTGCAATTAGCGATTTATTGAAAAGTGCAGAAAAAAAACGAACATTAATGGGAATATTAAATACTCAGGTAGAGTCATGAAGCGTATTTCTAATGGTTTTTCACTACTAGAATTGGTTACAGTATTGTCTTTAATAGGCATACTATTTTTTATGGCTTTTTCTTTTAGTCATAGATTTACAGACGGTCATTTGCTTGACTCGCGAGTAAAAAGTGTTGAGGATGCGATCAATTATGCTGAGCATGAAGCTGTCTTTAGAAAAATGCCGGTGATCTTAGGTCCTATTAATCAAGATTGGTCACAAGGTATGCGTTTGTTTATTAGTCAAAGTGACAGTAGAACCTTTAGCGAAGGGGATACAGTTATACGTCAGTGGAATTGGCCAAAGGATAAGTTGAAAATGAGTTGGAAAGGATTTTTGTCAGATAATTATCTAGTGTTTTCAAGTCGCCTAGCTTATTCAGTGCTTAATGGTCGATTTATTATTGAGCAAACTCGTGGTAATAAGCGTTACGAATTGATTATTAATAGCCTCGGGCGTGTGCGTTTAGAAAAATTTAAATCTTAAACGTGTTGCTTTGCAAAATGATTAAAAAAAATGTTGTGATCATATAATGTTAAGGATGAAAAGATGGACGGATACGTAAAAGAGAAAGGATTTTCATTAGTGGAACTATTGGTTACGGTATTTGTTGCAGCAATTTTCGTTGTGCTTGCGGTTCCTAGCTTTCATAGTATCAGACAAAATAATCAAGTAACAGCCATTGCTAATTATCTTTCCTCAGGTGTTATTTTAGCGCGTAACGAAGCCATTAAAAGAGGTATTACCGTTAGTGTTTGTGGGGCATCTAGTAGTGCTCAGAATAGCTGTTCAAATTCAACCAACTGGCAAAATGGGTATATCATTTTTACCGATACTAATGGTGATGGTGTCTTAGATAGTGGTGATGAAATTATTCGAGTAGGCCAGCGACCGACTTTAGGAGCAACGATTAGCGCTCCTGGTAATAGTATTTCTTTTAGTGCCAATGGCTTTGTTGTTAATGGAGCAGGGGATTTTTTAGTTCAAGCGTCTGGATGTCAAGGTGAAAATGCAAGAACCATCACATTATCAAATACAGGTCGTTTAAGCGTTATTTCTTCTCTATGTAGTTAGTTTAAAAGTATGATGACACGAGCACAATGTTTAAAGTTGGCTCTGGGTTTTGCCCTCTTTAATGGTGTGCTTTTTGGTGTTATAGGGCTTCCATACTTAGTATCGATTTTGTCTTATAAAACGCTACTAAAAAACGCTCTTTTTGATTACTCACTTTTTCCATATAACCTTTATATATATATAGCTATAGTTTTATTAACTATATCAGTCATATGCAGTTACTAAGTTTTTTAGTGCTTAGTTGTAGCTTACCTTTCATCTTAATTAGACCTTCCCAAGTGCTTGTTAGAACTACGCTTATTTGTATTTTTGCACTGATGAGTGGATTATTAATTATAGATGTTTTTATTTTTCATCAATTCCATTTTCATTTAAATCAAACGATATTAACGTTTATTTTTTCCTCAGAGAGTAGGGATATATTTGATTTATCAGCGTTTGAGGAAATAAGCATCGTTATTGTAATGATACTGATACTGCTTATAGAGTATGTTGCTTTAAAGTATCTTCAACCAAAGGTTGATATTTATTGGCAAGCAATAATGCGAGCATGTCTTAGTATGCTGATTTTATTGCTTGTATCCTATCTCATATTATTGACCTCGATGATATACAAAAATAATTTGCTGACACAGCAGGTTTCGAACTTGCCCTTGGCTCATCAGATTGTTAGCAGTATGCTCCCTGGGAAAAATAGTAAGCGCATATTATATAATTTTAGTGAGAATTTTTTTTCGCTTCCTAATTGGGGAGAAGGGGCCTTTAATTATCCAATAACACCATTATCTTTTGATAAGCCTAGAATACCCTTCAATATTATTTTTATTACAGCTGAAGCATTGCGCTTTGATAATTTAGCAAAAGGTGTGATGCCGAAACTTGTCGCTTTTTCTAAAAAGAATTTGAATTTCACTAATCATTACTCTGCAAGTAATGAGACACAAGGAGGACTATTCTCCTTGTTTTATGGATTACCAGAAAATTACTGGGCGCAGGCAATTACACACAAAATACCGCCTATATTGATGCAAGTCTTAAAAAAAAATCATTATGACAGAAAAGTGATTTGGTCATCAGAAATGAAAGTTCCGGCTTTTTATAAAAATATTTATTTAGGTGTTAATAAGTTAAGACTTTCACATCAAAAAGGTAGTCGCAGCAGTGATTGGGATAGACATACAACAATAGAGGCTAGCTCGTATTTAGCAGACTTAGCAAAAAGAAAGAGTCCTTTTTTTCTTCATGTATTTTATAATACAACCCATGCCTATTGCCAAAATAATCGACTATCTCGTTGGTATCATCCTGTATTGGAGCATTGCACTCGCCTAGGGAGCTACGATCAAGTCTCAACAAAAAAATTATATAATAGATATAAAAATGCAGCACGTTTTATCGATAATGAAATCAATAAGCTAATCAATAAGATTGACAGCTTGGGTTTGATGAACCGCTCAATTATTATCATTACAGGTGATCATGGTGAAGAGTTTAATGATACGGGTTTGGGATACTTTGGTCATGCAGGAAACTTTACCCACTATCAACTGCATGTGCCTATGGTTATTCATTGGCCTGAAAAAACGGCCGCAGTTTTTTCGCATCCAACCAATCATTACGATGTATCGACAACACTCTTAACCGATCTGTTTCACTCTAATTATGATCCTAAAGTTTATGGGCTTGGGCACTCATTGTTTCACTTTAAGAGAAGAAAACGCCTGTTATTAGTCTCAAGCTATGCTTATTTTGGTATGGTAAATAATCACGGGATCACGGTATTGCAGCGCTCTGGAGAGGTATTTAATCAAGATAACGAAGGAAACGCTATTTCTTCTTCACCACTAAAAATGAGTGAAATTCGCAAGTTACTACATGATATGAGTCGCCTCAGCAAAGTATCTTGATGATTGATTCTTTGTTATGATATTGGCCAAATTTAAGGCTCTAAATAACATACAATGAATAAAAAAGTTCTTCCCTCTCAACTAGTCCCCTGGCTAGAGGCAACAACTTCGATTACTGATAAAGCGAAACAATTAGTGAATGAAGTTAAAATGGAATTACTTTTTTATGATTGGATAGATGCGAATCCGAGATATTTAGAGCGTCGTATTGTGATGCGATGTGATGGGAGTCCCTGGTGGTATGCTATTACAAAAATCCCAGAAAAAACGTATTTAAGGCGAAAAAATGCCTTCGAAACACTAGGCAAAACACCTCTAGGAGATATTTTATATTCTGATAGTGGTATTAAGCGCATTGCTTTAGAAAAAGCTTATTTGACTGCTGAGCATAAACTATTTTCTGAAGTGAAGTCTTTTCTTCATGCCTCCTCCACGGGTATTTGGAGTCGATTGAGTACGTATGACGTTGATGGCGAACCATTATATTTACGTGAATTCTTTTTACCCGCGATGCTTAAGGCTTTGTGATGAATGCATATTTAAGGTTAATGCGGTTTGATAAGCCTATTGGGATTTTGCTATTACTTTGGCCAACCTATTGGGCTTTATGTTTAGCTGGTGGTTTTCATAGGCCTGATATTCTCGTTATATTTACGCTAGGTACAGTGTTTATGCGGGCAGCGGGATGCATTGCTAATGATATAGCGGATAGACGGTTTGATGGTTATGTGACTCGTACGCATCAGCGGCCACTGGCTACAGGCGAGCTATCGTTGAGACAAGCGCTTTGCGCTCTTTTTTTGATGTTAATGCTGTCAGCGAGCTTATTGATATTTTTAAATATTCAGTGCTTTTATTTGGCGGTAGCAGGTTGTTTATTATCGTTGATATATCCATTCTTCAAACGATTTTTTCAAACACCTCAGCTGGTTTTAGGCCTGGCATTTTCTTGGGGAATACCTATGGCATATGCCTCACTAAACCAGCCGATATCGATACGAGTCATTGTATTAATGTTACTGACGTTCTTTTGGATAATCGCCTATGACACAGCCTATGCGATGGCTGATAGAGAGGATGATATCAGTATCGGCATTCATTCTAGTGCAATTTTTTTCGGTCGTTTTGATACGCTAGTAATTGGTTTGCTGCAAATAGCCGTGACACTACTTTGGATAGTGATTGGGTTCATTAACCAGTTGTCTTTGGTGTTTTATATATTCTTAATACTTGCAAGTTTATTCTTTATTTATCAACAACATCTACTCAAAAATCGCCTGCCTAAGCAGTGCTTTCAAGCATTTATCAATAACCAGTGGTATGGACTGTTAATGTTCATTGGCTTGATGGTTGATTTCGGTGTCAAGTTTAAGTTTTAGTTAATAATAAAGATATATACTCCATATTATACAAAAATTACAAGGTATTAATAGGCATGTCAAAGTTTCAATTTTTACTCTCTGAGGAGACAAAGGAAAAGCTTCTAGCATATAAAGAAGCACTTGCATACGGAAAATCTCATCCAGGAAAATATTTTAAAGCTAAATTAGAGCAAGTTTGTGGTGGGCAAAAATTAGAAGACTTCATTGCTAGCCTATCAGAAGAGGCCTTTTTACGCATATTGATTTCTTCAAAAAAGCATCGGTTGTTCGCTGAAAGCGAAGTCAGGCATGATGGTAGTGACTGGAATAAGACAGAGGCGAGTATTCTAGGTGATATTACGGTCATGATGGATGTGGATTTTTTTAATGATGGCGCGCATTTTGACCAAAAAGATCATGGGAGCGCTATTAACGGAACCTTATGTTACGTACCTGGAGCGCTTTTAGGGAGTTATCAATTTTTTGAACAAGAGCAAGGCTATCGCCATGCTACAGATCGTTATAAAAACTTGCCTGATAGGCAAGAAGTACTTGATAAGGGCCAGGTAGATCAAACTCGTTTTACTAAGCTTTATGAACGTCGCTTACTGCCACAGCTACTCGCTTTAAATGATAAAGCGAGAGATTCTAATAAAAAAGTTGCTTTAACCATACCAGGTATTGGAACAGGACAATTTGTTGGCGAGTTTAATCAACAGAAAATAAAAACTATGTTGGGCACGGCAATTGGTGAAATCTTAAAAGCGCATGCGAGCGAGTTAGACCATATCGATGTGGTTTTATACGATAGTTACGATGGTGATAGTTGTGGAGAGGAGAAAATTTCTCACATTAGTTACAGAAAAGTCGCATCAGCACATAAACCTTACAAAAATAGCAGACAACTTGCCTACCCTGAAGGTATAAATGAACAGTCGCACTTATTAGCATCTGTGGTGGCTTGGGATCATTTTTCTTGGCCTGGGAATGATTTTTTAATCGGCAGCAGACGAACAGATGATGGTGTGAAAGGCGCGAGTACCACTACCATGAAGCAATTAATGGGCGCTGTTGGACGCTATGATAAGAGGACAGGCTCATATCTTCCGCCTGAGGGCTATCGAAACTGGCGTCACTATGCAGTCGAAAACAATATTTATTTAGCTGATGAGCAGAGAAGTGATATTGTTGTTTATGATAAGAAAGGAAAAAAGAGCGAATTATCTACTGGCGGACAAAGTTATAATCTTCTGTTAAAGCAAGCAAACTTAAGAAAGTTAATCGATATCGCTATTGAAGGTTTGTCTAAGAAGTTATCTTTAGGTAAGCAAGAGAAGGCGACTACACTTCTTGGATTAAAACAAAGCATTGGATTAAAACAAAGCATTGGATTTGACACCGATATTAAGGATTTAAAATCAACTTTTAGAGAGCTTGTTCTAGCAGCCGGCAAGCCGAGAAGCACATTTTTGGGTTTTTTTAAAGCGCATAAAGGTGAAACGTCATCAATAAAAGCAATCGTTAACGCATTGGTAAGCGAAACTCAATTTAAGCAATTGCTTGAGGATTTTAATCTTCCTACAGAAAAAGATTCGCTCTATACGGAGTTTAAAAAGGCCTGTAATGGGCAGTCAAGTGCTTTAGATGACCAACAACAAAGCGCAGCGCTTAATCAGTCTACCCAGTAAGGCCACTACTGCCAATACGAAATCTTGCAGGTGATAAGGATATGTCTAGAATGGTTTGTGCAAGTGTGAGGTATTCGCAGGCATCTTTGAGTGTGCGTATACCTCCAGAGGCTTTAAACCCAGTATGCTGGTTTAGACTATAGTGTTTAATGGTTTCTAAAATGATACGCGAACGATGAATGTCCGCTCCTTTTTTTTTTCCAGTAGAGGTTTTAATAAAGTCCACTTTCATTGATATAAGCGTTTGGCAAATAGCTCTAATATCAGAGTCATTCTGATAAACACAGCTTTCAATAATAACTTTTTTTATGATGTTTCTGGGGATAGCTTCTAGAAGAGCTTGTATCTTATTAAAGGCAAGCGTCTTTTCGCCTGCTAAATAATCTTTGAAAGGAAACACAATATCAATTTCATTGATGCCAGAGTCTATCACCTTGGCAATGGACGCGAGACTATCGTCGATAGAGTCCGTTCCATAGGGAAAATTACATACAGTTGCAATGGGAAGCTTGGTGTGTTTTTTAGCTTTACCGACAAATTGTGGTTGAATGCATATAGCAGCCACAGGATATTGAGTGCTGCTCACTAAAAATGTATCAAACTCGCGCTCATCGTTACCTAAATACGTAAAATCAACATACGTCCATATATGTAATTGCTCCATTAGTTAGCTCATTTAGGTAAACTTTTAACAAATGTTTTGACAATTTGTTTTAATTTTTCAGAGGCTTTATTTGCCATGGCAACAACCGCATTATGATCGTGACTTTCATCTGTAATATCAGTTGCATAATTTGTAACGGTTGCAATCACGGCAATCTTGAGTCCACAGTGTTTAGCGATAATCACTTCAGGAACCGTGGACATGCCAATCACATCGGCACCTAAGGTGCGAAAGGCTCTTATTTCAGCCGCTGTCTCATAACTTGGACCTAAGACAGAGATGTATATCCCATCATGTAAGTTGATACCGGCTGCTTTTGCAATGTTATGTAATGAGGAGCGCATGTTTTTGTCGTAGGTGTCATCCATAGGTTGGAATCTTGGACCAAAATCCTCATCATTAGGTCCTACTAAAGGATTTGAGCCTTGGAAGTTAATATGATCTGAAACCAATACTAGTTCACCAGGGCCAATATCCTTACGCAAAGAGCCTGAAGCATTGGTTGCTAGAAAGTACTGACAACCTAGAAGCTTTAGTGTTCTGATGTAGGTTTTAACCACATCGTGGTTACCTGACTCGTAAGTATGCGCACGCCCTTCAAGACAAACGACATCTACCCCATGAATACGTCCCAAAATCAGATTGCCTCCATGGCCATCAACACTTACTTCAGGAAAACCAGGAAGAGCATCGTAGGGAATGACTTGTCTATCCTCGATTTCTTGTGACATAGAGCCAAGGCCTGAGCCGAGCACGATACCAATCAAAGGTTTGATTTCAGGATATAGCGATTTGATTTTACTCGCAGCATCATAAGGTAAAAAATTTTTAGACATAATCAATTCCCATCGCTTCTGATAAGTTAAATGCACCCGGCAGTAACTCATCAATACTAAGCGATTGCGTTATTTTTTCGTGGTCACAAAGATAAACGGTTGTTTGCTTATTTGCAAACTCTTTAATTCTTTGTCGGCAAGCTCCACAGGGTAGGCAAACGCTTTGGCCACTAGAGGTAATTAATATTGATTTGATCTGGGTTTCGCCATCAGTGACCATTTGTGCAATAGCTGAGGCTTCGGCGCACAGTGTTAGTCCAAATGATGCATTTTCAACATTAACTCCTGTGTAGTATTGACCATTTTCGCCAATAATCACGGCGGAAACGTTAAACTTTGAGTAAGGTGCGTAAGCCTTATCTAACTGATTTTTTGCTATTTTTAGTAGTTCTTTTTGAGTGTTCACCTGTTTTTTCCTTAAAAAAGCTCTTTATATACCCAATCTACTTGGAAATGCGAGCTTTAGGCTTCGATATTTACTGTGGCCTAAAGAGATTAAATTATCGCAATAGACTTTGTTGTTATTCAAATTTAATCTCTCTATCCACAGATAAATCTTTTTGTCTAACGTTATAAAAAGTTTAAATAAAACTGATAGTTACCTTGTAGGTTGAGCGCAGTCAAATCTCCAACTTTTGATACTTTCATTAGCAAGATGATGGATTATAGCTAAACCCCGTGCTTGAGGGTAATATTTGACTTTTTTCTTCAGGAATATCGGTGGGACTCTCCACTCTCTGAGGATCATTTGGAGCTAATGCTGTTTCGTTTAATGGCATATGGTGCAACATTCGTCCGTATGATGCATGATTAGAATCATCTCCTGCTTGCCTGACTCTATCTAGATTAGAAACACGGTTTGGGATTTTCGCAAAAGCATCACCACTATCAAACCATTTTTTAAATGCATGACAGCTTAATCCAATAATAAAAATAGACATGACTAATGTAATGGCAGGAGCGGCAGGTGGAAAAATCATATTCAGCACCAACATCACGGGTGTTAAAAAAGTAACGGCAGTCGCATAACGAGTATATCGGTAATATTCTTTTTGAGCAGCAATTAGGGGTGAGTTGGGAGCCTCTTCTTTTTTTAAGCGACCTAGGGTAGTAATTTCTGCTTTAGACCACGATATATTGCTAATGAAAAATAAACAGGCGGAAACGAGTTCAAATACGGGAAAAGCGATGGCTACAAGTGAAAAAATAGAGGCTAAAATGCCGCTAATGGCGGTAAATTCATAATAACGATTATGTTGAAATAATTTATCAAATTCTTCTGTTTGTACATGCTGTAAATTCCAGCGTTCTTTTTCATACTCATGGACTGATGCATTCCAGATTGTATATGCAGCAAGATACAACAGCATTGCCACAATATATAGAATGTGATTGAAAGTGGGTATGGGTAGCTTGCTTAGTTTGCTGGTTAATACAGCTGATAAAAAAAGCCTGCCAGAAAGAGTGTCTAATTTATTGATGGTTGCCATAAAAACTGCTGACTTTGTTTCTGCGTAAAAAAATGAGTCATTGGCTAATTAGTTTAGCAGTTGTTTACAACTATTTCAGTTAAAAAATAATCAAGATTAGCCTAAATAACAGTTGGCAAAAGAAAAACTTATATCTTTATTATATTTATGCGCGGCTCTGTCGACATGATCATATTGGTAAAACTGAACACTAACGCCATGTTGACCAAATGACATTTTTGGAAAGAGTTTTAGAGATTGTTTTATTTGCAGACGAACCAACAGACACCTAGTGTCTAAATGCCCTTGATAATAACCTTGAGTAGCTTCTAGTTCTTGAAATGGTCCTGCATGTCTGACTAGAGACAAATAATTTGATGCGAGTTGCTGTACTTCATCAAAATTTTTGGCCCATAAGACTAAATCTTGCTGGCATACGTTTTTATTTTGACTGCTCCAGTATTGATATTCAGGATACTGATAAAAAAAGTCTTGAGCAGATGTGAGGTGGCTTTGAACGAGCTGCTTAAAAAATGGATTTAACCTTAAATGCTCTGCAAATTTACCGCTACTTTTGGATACTAAGGTGAGTTGCTTATCAATTATAGCCAATGTTTGATTTAGACTCGTTTGACAAATTTTATCGGGATTAATTTTTTTAAGAAGGTATGCAGCTTGGCTATAAGCTTTGAAATAGTTACTTCTTAGTTCTTGTTTATCAAGAAGCCTAAGTAAATCAACTATCGTTGACAGACTGGTTTGTTGGTCAAAGTCTAAGTCGCGGTTGATGTAACAGTGTAATTTTTTGAGATAATATTCTAACCGTAACGTGATGTTAATTAGATCAGAAGTACCAAATTCAAATGTCAGCAAACCGTCCATGTTTACCATACTATTTGTAAGACTTATGGTTAAACTTTATCGAAATTTTACAAAAGGCTCAAGTTTAATTCTTTTTAGCGTGAAATACTTGCTAAATATTGGTGATGTAATTTCATACACTCGGTATTCAACACATCAACAGAGCCACTATTATCAATAAGATCGTCAGCAAGTCTTGCTCTTTGTTCATCAGTCGTTTGCAGATTCAGCATTTTTTGAGCTTGCTCTAAGTTCATACCATCTCGAGCCATGATGCGTTGTATTTTAATGTCCTGATTAGCAGTGATGAGGAGTATGCGGTCAATAAATTTATATTTTTGTTCAAGCAGTGGAATTTCAATGACGTTATAAAGCGCTTGACTAGTTGCGAGCTGTTTTTTAATGGCATCTAAAATAAGTGGATGTAGCAATTGTTCTAGCCACTTTTTTTCTTTACAGGAATCCATCAAGATATGACGTAGTTTCATGCGATTAATGGTTTCATCTTCAGATAAAATAGATGTGCCAAAATGCTTTAGAATAGTGTTATAGGCTTTTGCATGAGGTTTTGTGAGACTAAAAGCAATTTCATCAGCACTAATCACTTGTATACCTTGAGATTTAAAAAAGTCACAAACAGTGGATTTTCCTGAACCAATGCTACCTGTAAGTGCGATGTTAAATTGCCCCATTTTTATTCCTAAAGAGAAGTAATAAACGTTTTGATAATGCTCATCATGCTATCAAAATGTGGATTATATGTAAGTCTCTTTATAGGATAAAAGAGTTGATTTGATAACTTTAAGGCTCCTTTTGTATCACTGTGATTGAAGCGATTTTTGCCATATATTGGATGCTCTGGTGAAACTGGCATGCACACATGAGAAAAATTAATGATGTTTTCATCAGGATATGCGCTAGTGACAACGTGTGTGTTTTTTTGCGGAGAAACTGTTTTTGTCGTGTAGCGAATGGCTTGATTTTTAGGATTTATCTTTAGCGGTAAATATTGTTGAATTGCTTTTGGAGAAATAGTTTCATCATCGTCACTGAATATATTTAATGTAGGGATAGTGATGGGAGCAGCTTTTATGTTTTTTTTTGTGAGGGTACATAACTTTTGTAACTGACGCACGCCATTAGCTGACAAAGATTGATATTTATAGGCATCAATTTCCCTACGTTTAAAAAGCCAAGGAGAATTCGTAAGATGTAATGAATGAAGTGCTTGATAAAGATGAGTCAACATAAACTGTGGGAGACGTAAAGAAAATGCTGCGGCATAAGTAATAAAAGCATCGATAGGGGCTCCAATTGTTTTTAAGTAGCAATTTATAATGGCGCCAGTAGAGAGCCCAATAGTAATTAGTTTTTTATTTGGTTCTTTAAGTAGATGAATGGCTGTTGCAACTGACTGGATCCAGTCTTGCCATGTGATATGGTGTAAGTCCATAGGCTTAGTACCATGTCCTGGAAGCAAAAAATTGAGCACAGTAATATTTTGATCCTTAAAGAACTCAAAGAGATTTTGCATTATAGCGGTTGAGTCGAGTAAACCATGAATTAATAAAACGGAGTATTTGCTTTGTTTATTGGTGCTTTTATAAAAAGAAGGGCTAATAAAGTGCTTATTAAATTGTTTAAACATAAGGCTTTTGGCGAAACTTACCTTGTTATTACATGTAGTGATGTAGTGTTCAATAGAGTCAAAAGCAGGATCTTTTATTAGAGTTTCAAACTGGGGGCTCATTGGCTTATTTCCCGAAATAACATTTTGTTGTGGCCTAGTACTAACAGTATTAACATATACCAAGATACATGGAAATGTTAAGTGTTGAGCAATGATAAGCGTTCTTTATTTTACGCTTTCTCTTTGCGTTCGAGCACTTCGGTATATCGGTCGTAAAATCTAAATAACATAAAAGTTACTTATTATTTAATTTAATAAAAGATAAAAGGTTTAAGAGAGTAGAATGAAACTAATAATACTATTATTTACTTGTTTGTTACTTCAAGCTTGTGATACAAATCAAGAAAGTAATACAAAATTGTATCAGCTAAAAAAGGCTGCAGAGGATTGTAGAAATAGTGTTGAGGCCAGTTGCCAAAAGACGCTCGAGAGATACGGGGCAGTGGAGCAATTGGCTATATTCCTAGAGTCTTCGCCACAAGCATTCGGTATGAATGTTATTGCTATCGAGTCTAAACTGGCTAGTATCCAGAGTGAGATTGCTAAGATAGAGCAAGGCGGCGGAGATAGAGAGAAGGTTAGTCAACTTAAGGAACTGCACACTCGACTAAGAAAACAGTTAGATGAACATATGGCGGTACTTAGGTGGTTTGAAGCCCCAAGTTCTTAAGTGTGAAGAGTCACAAGATAGTGACGATGAATAGGTTGTATATATTATGAGAATTTTAGTTAGTAATGATGATGGTGTGTTTGCACCAGGTATTAATCAATTAGCTTCAGAGTTAAACGAGATTGCTGAAGTCAAGGTAGTCGCTCCTGATAGAAATCGTAGTGGTGCAAGTAATTCATTAACGTTAACCCGGCCGATTCGAATCAAAGAGCTAGATAGTGGTTTTATTAGTGTGGAAGGAACGCCAACAGATTGCGTGCATTTGGCCGTCACGGGCTATTTAGATCCAGAGCCAGATATGGTGGTGTCAGGTGTTAATGAAGGTGCAAATTTAGGTGATGATATACTTTATTCAGGCACTGTGGCAGCAGCAATGGAGGGACGTTATCTAGGGTTGCCTGCGATTGCCGTGTCACTCGTTGGTGATAAATGTGAACACTATAAGTCAGGTGCAATTATTGCTAAGCGTTTGGTGAAAATGTTAAAAAATAACCCACTTCCTCGCCATACAATTTTAAATGTCAATGTTCCAGACTTACCTATTGACGAGATTAAAGGCTATGAAGTGACTCGATTAGGTACTAGGCACTGTGCTGAGCCTATTGTAAAAGAGAAAGATCCACGAGGGCGGCCAATTTACTGGGTTGGGCCTCCGGGGCCTGAAGAGGACTGTGGAGAAGGTACGGACTTTTCTGCCGTAAGGCGAGGCTTTGTCTCAGTTACTCCTTTGCAAATTGATATGACTCATTATGAAGTTTTTGATAGATTGTCGGGCTGGATTGCCGAAACTAAGTTGTAAGTATGAAGCTTTTTTCTACAGCCTATGAGCGGGTGCTTAGATGGTCAAAGCACCCTAAGGCACCGTATTTTTTAGCGGGACTTTCATTTGCCGAGTCTTCGTTTTTTCCTGTTCCTCCAGATGTCATGTTAATCAGTATGGGGCTTGCAAAACGCTTTCAAGTATGGCGGTATGCGTTTATCACGACAATATTTTCAGTCTTAGGAGGGCTTTTAGGATATTTTATAGGCGTTTTTTTCTTTCATATTGCATTTCAATTTATTCAAAGCCATGGATTAATGTATCAGTATGAAACTATCCGACAGTGGTTTGAACATTGGGGAATATGGATAGTACTGGTGGCGGGATTTTCACCTATCCCTTATAAACTATTTACAATAACTGCAGGCAGTATGCATATGATGTTGTTGCCATTTATTGTTGCCTCTATTTTTGGAAGAGGAGGGCGCTTTTTTCTTGTTGCTCTTATGATTTTCTTAGGCGGTGAACAGCTAGAGAAAAAGCTGTACCGATATATTGAGCCAGTCGGGTGGTTGGTGGTTATTTTACTGATTGCTTTTATGATAAGACAATATATTACCTCCTAACAGATTGTAGATTATGTATTTTCAATACCCTTAACATTTCAACTCACATGGATATGAATTGTAAACAGACCCTAATTTTTGGTATGATTTTTTTGTGATTATTTTCTATCGAGCTACTATGGCAAAGCGGTCAATTGGATGGGCTATTTTTGCGTTGTGTTCTCTGCTAAGTGCTTGTGCTGAGCGAGAAGATTTGGCACCTGTTACTGATTCAGCGATTCATGAAAGGTCTTATTATGTTTCCCAAGAGGGTGATACTCTATTTTCAATAGCCTGGGCTTTTGATAAAGATTTCAGGGAGCTTGCCTATTATAATCACTTAGATGACGACGCCAAGTTGAGCGCTGGACAAAAAATTTATTTAGTGCCCAAAAGAGCAATAAAAGAGAAGTGGCAAAAAGAAGAGCATCTACCTCAAAAAAGGCCAAAAGTATTTGTGAAAACGCGATGGTTATGGCCTACCAAAGGACATGTTGTTCGCTATTTTTCTCCAACACATCATCAAAAAGGGCTTAATATTCGAGGTACGCTAGGGCAAGCCATTTTTGCAAGTAAGAGTGGTCGTGTTGCTTATAGTGGAGATGGTCTGCGGGGGTATGGCAACCTTATTATTCTGAAACATCCGGGCAATTATTTAAGCGCCTATGGCTTTAATAGTCGAAATCTAGTTAAAGAAGGGCAATATATTAAAGCTGGCAAAAAAATTGCCGAAATGGGAAAGTATGGCCTAAAGAAGGGTATGCTGCATTTTGAGATCCGTTATAAAGGTAGGCCAATAAATCCATTAAAGTTATTACCATCACATTGAAAAATATTGTGTTTTAAGGGATCCTGTAGATAACAGTGGGCCAAGGAAATAGGCGGAGGGCACAATGAGCGATGCAAAGACTGAAAAAAAAGCGAAATTAGCTGTTGAACTCAAAAACAAGTCTGATGAGCACGATGAAATTTTGGATGATGAGTCAGAGACCTCAGAAGAGAGTCAAGACGAAGCTGAAGCAGAGTTTGAAAAAATTACTCAAAACCGTGAGTATCGTGGTAATAGCGATGCCACGCAAATGTATTTAAGTGAAATTGGTTATTCACCATTATTAACTGCTGAAGAAGAGGTGCTTTATGGACGTAAAGCACTTAAAGGTGATGAGGTCGCTAGAAAAAAAATGATTGAGTGCAATTTGCGCTTAGTCGTGAAGATTTCTAGACGCTATCTAAACCGCGGTTTGCCTTTGCTTGATCTAATTGAAGAGGGCAACTTAGGCTTAATGCGAGCGGTTGAAAAATTTGATCCAGAGCGAGGGTTTCGCTTTTCAACATATGCAACCTGGTGGATAAGACAAACAATTGAACGCGCAATCATGAATCAAACGCGTACGATCCGCTTACCTATTCATGTTGTTAAAGAGTTAAATGTTTATTTACGTGCTGCAAGAAGGCTTACTCAAAAATTAGATCATGAGCCAACAGCCGAAGAAATTGCAGATTTAGTTGATAAGCCTATAGAAGATGTAAAAAAACTTTTAGGATTAAATGATAAAGTTGCCTCTGTAGATTCACCTGTAGGTTTTGATGAGTCGAAGTCACTTTTAGATACCATTCCTGATGTAAATTCTGAAGATCCTATCGATGTGCTCACCAACGAGAACTTAAAAGAGCATATTGAAAAGTGGTTAGATAAACTGACAGAAAATCAGCGTGAGGTCATCACTCGCCGCTTTGGTTTGCGTGGCCATGAAAAAACAACTCTTGAAGATGTTGGATCTGCTATTGGCTTAACACGTGAGCGAGTTAGACAAATTCAGGTGGAAGCCTTAAAAAGTTTGCGTGTGATGTTAGAGCAAATTGGATTGTCTCAAGAAAATATTTTTGATGAGTAGACCAGTTAAGCAAGATACTTGAATTGTGAGT
>JAUICE010000023.1 GCA_030428185.1 Gammaproteobacteria bacterium | reverse complement strand
AGTTTAACCGCAAGTTTGCTGTGATTGTACCTGTAGAGGAAGAAGCTGCGGCTTAGTTTCTGAATAGTTAACACTAATCAGTACTTAAGTAATCATTTTTTTTGAAAGCCTGTGTTAAAGATATTTTTCACAGGCTTTTTTTATTTTATGGCTTAGTAAAATGAAGTTTGTAGATGAGGCAACCATTACGGTACACGCAGGTAAAGGTGGTGATGGCTGCTTGAGCTTTAGGCGTGAGAAATATATTGCTAAAGGTGGTCCCAATGGTGGTGATGGGGGTGATGGTGGCAGTGTTTTTCTTGTGGCGGATAGAAATTTAAATACATTGATAGATTTTCGCTACAAAAGAAAGTTTCAAGCTAAAAACGGTCAGCCTGGCAGTGGTAGTAATTGTACTGGTGCTAAAGGTGATGATTTATTGGTTCCTGTTCCTATTGGCACTAAAGTGATTGCAACACTGACTGGAGAGATTATAGGCGACTTAACTGCAGATGGTGAAGAGTTGTTAGTTGCAAAAGGTGGTGTGCATGGCTTGGGGAATGCCCGTTTTAAAAGTTCAGTGAATCGTGCACCCAGACAAACCACTCAAGGTACACCGGGTGATGTGCGTGAACTAAAATTAGAGCTCAATGTATTGGCGGATGTTGGACTCTTGGGAATGCCTAATGCGGGCAAGTCAACACTTATTTCTTCAGTGTCTAGTGCTCGACCTAAAGTTGCCGACTATCCTTTTACAACACTTTATCCTAATTTGGGCGTAGTGCGTGTTGGTGAGCTCAATAGCTTTGTGATGGCAGATATTCCAGGTTTAATTGAAGGTGCAGCCGATGGAGTTGGATTAGGTCATCGTTTTTTAAAACACTTAAAACGTACAAAAATATTACTGCATTTAATTGATATATCAGGGGATGATGAAGATAAAATGGTCGCTGATGCATTAGCGATTTTAAAAGAGCTAGCCCTTTTTGACCCCGAACTTCCTTCTAAACAGAGATTATTGGTATTAAATAAGATTGATATGCTTGATGATGAAACCATACATCGTCGCAAACAGATGTTAGTGACAGCACTAAACTGGAAACATGAGGTATATTCGATCTCTGCACTAGGCAAAAAAGGACTAGAGCCACTGCTTTATGATATTTTAGATGAGGTGAATCAACACAATGATGCGTGATTATTCCTTTGCCTTTAAACAAAGCTTACCCGTCATTTTGGCCTACTTTCCGCTAGGTGTTGTTTTTGGTATTTTATTCGTTAAACAAGGGTTTCCTGTGCTTTGGGCGCCGGTCATGAGTGCGGTTGTTTATTCTGGCGCAACTCAAATGATGGTGCTCACCATGATGGAAAATCATACGCCGCTGACCTCTATATTGGTAGCATCCTTTTTTGTTGCCTTTAGAAATATTTTTTATGGGATTAGTTTTTTTGAGCGTTTTAAACCTGCGGGCGTGCTGTTTAAGTCGTGGTTAATCTTTGGTTTGGTTGATGGTTCGTATGCCATTTTTTTAAAAAATCCTAATGAGTCTCTTTCATTCTGTAATCGAGTCACTTGGCTGTTATATCTATCTTGGGTGGTTGGAACATTTATTGGTGCAAGTTTTGCGAAGACACTGCCTGAAATTCATGGGCTTAATTTTATATTGCCTTGCTTTTTTATGGTGTTGGTTATCGATTTTTATTTAAAAAATAGAGATATTTATATGTTGGCAGTTCCGATTATTAGCTCGATGGTCAGTTACACACTCATGCCAGAAAACTATCTGCTAATAGCAATTTTCTTATGTTTTTTAACTATTTTATGGCTGCCAGAGCAAGGTGTTTCTGATGAGTGACATTGTACGATTAACTTGTTTGTTGTTTGTGATCACTGTGATCACACGGTTTATTCCTTTCTGGTTTCAAACACTTCTAAAAAATAATCAATCGATAGTGAAAGTTGGCCGACGTCTCCCTGGATTTATCATTTGTTTATTGGTTATTTTTGAGTTGAATCCTGCAGCGTTTTTAACTCCTCCTTACGGTATTCCTTCTGTCATATCTTTGTTGACTTTGGTGTTGGTGCATCTCTGGCAAAGACGAGTTTTATTGAGTATGCTAACCGGTCTTGTGTGTTACTTAATGATACTACCTTTTACGCAAGCAGGATTTTAAAAATATACGGAGATATGTGGGTAGTCGGATGAATAAGGATGAGTAGGAATGAAACCCATAGTACATGTACTTGTTGAAGACCGTAATCAAAAAAACTATAGAATTAATGTGATTCTTGAAGCAATAAAGGAACAATATCAAGGTGAACTTGAGTTTTGTCTTGAGGAAACGGCTGATTTTTCTGCAACTATTGCTGATGATGAAAATACACATATTGCTATCGGTATTGATGAGTTTGGTTTTGAAAAACTTAGCGAAGCAAAAGCGAGTATTCCACAACTAAAAACCATTTGGCATGGTCTTACATATAATCCCATAAGTGAAGAGTATAACGCGCCTGATGTGGTTATTGTGCCAGAGGGTGAGTTATCTGAGGCCCAACAAGATAAATTAAATGCAGCTGGATCTAAAGTTGTATACTCTTCTGGATATTTACATTCAATTACTTCTAAACTCATTTCTGAAACGTTGCAAGATAAGGATGTTGCAGAATATGTCCATGATCTAGGTGAGCGTACTCAAAACGTTAACGTTGTTATGTTGCCAGGGTTTATCGTAGATAGTGACGGGGTGAAGCACGTATTAACCGATGAGATGGCAAGAAAAGAAGCAGAAGTTATTTATCAGGAGCTGAAAGAAAGCGAAAGTTTGGACGATAGCAGTTTATTATTGGTGAGCACAGCAAGAACGGATGCTTATCGGCTGAATGATGAAGGTCAAGTAAAGGAAACACAATTACATCATGTTACAGAAGAAGTTGGTTATGCATTCGATGCCACTACTATGGTGATGCATGATAGATTTCAAGAACTCTTGCAAAACGATGGACTTAGGGATAGCTGTAGCATTGAGCCAATTCCTTTTTTTGAAGCAAATGATGAAGATGAACTATCTTCAGATGGTTATCCAGTGATTGCTGCATACTTTAGTAAACATCTAAATGGTGGGACGATATTCATTCCTTCAGATGATCCTGAGAAACTTCAAGACGCTAGTTATTTTATTAATAAAGCAAATGTCGTTATATATCGACCATTTTCTGAGTTTGATAATGATGATGTTCTATCTCAATTATATAATCGAGGTGGCGTTTCGATTCTTGGAGATGATAATGATGAGCGTTTAGTTTCCTTACCATTAAAAGGCGCTCCCGAGGCACTAACGCAAATAGTCAATAATGCTCTAGAGATGATGGGCCATGGTGCCAGCAAAGCAAATCTTCACGAGATGGATGAGGGGATATCTCCTGTTTCCCATGACAACAGTCAGTTATTAGCAATTACTAACGGTCAAGAAGAGCCTTCGCCATCAAATTTACAACTCGCTCTTATTGAAGGTGATAGTAAGCCTAAGGCTGAAGATTCTAATCCTTGGATAGGACGCATGAATGATTGGGCACAAGGTGCAAGCGATGCCATTAAGCCTCATTTAACCTCAAGAAATGCGGCCATTGTAGGTGGCGTTGCAGCATTCACAGGGCTAATGTTTCTTGCATCAAAAACTAAGCTTGGTGAAGAAGTGGTTGATAAAGTATCCCATACATTTGGACTGAATCAATAATGCTTTAAGGATTAGCGGCTATCTTAATAAAAAAGTGATAGTCGCAGCTTCTTCCTCTATAGGTACAATCACAGCAAATTTGCAATTAAACTTACCTTTAGTAACAAACTGAACACGGCCTTTTAACCTATTTGAAGCCTATTTTTTTGAGTATAACTTCTAAAGGACAAAACTTACTGAAGCCACTTTGAAATAAATTAAGTCCGACAAAAGCGGTTAATAAAAGAAAATACTCACTGACAAAAACTGGGCTTTGATGGGCGCCTAGTGTCAGTGAAAGTAGTACAAAAAAACCAGCAACAATTCTAATGATACGCTCAGCAGTCATATTATGCTCCTATGTGTTATTTATCTAATTTTATTGAGATTGTTCTTTTCAAGTGTACGCGCTTCCAAAAACTTAAATATAGTAGTGGAATAAGAAAAAGTGTTAATACAGTGGAAGCAAAGGAGCCAAAAATCAGCGATACAGCTAAGCCTCCAAAGACTGGATCAGACAACATTACCCATGAGCCAAGTACGATAGCAGCTGCAGTTAAAATAATGGGTAGCAAGCGCTCTACACCAGAATTAATCACAGACTCTTCTATTGGCATTCCTGATTTTTGATGCTCTAAAATAAAGTCAATGAGCAATAATGAGTTTCTAACAACAATACCCGCTAAGGCAATAACGCCTATCATTGAGGTTGCAGTAAATGGCTGCTGCATCACCCAGTGCCCAGGGAAAACACCGATAATAGTCAAGGGAATAGCGCCCATAATAATAAGAGGGATGAAAAACGACTGATAAAAGCCTGCTAATAAAATATAGATTAAGACAATCGCAATAATAAAGGCTGAGCCTAAATCTCTAAATACATCTAAAGTTAAGCGCATTTCACCTAGCCATAACAGCTGTGTTTTATTGATATTTTGCGGTTGTGCTTTATGAAAACCTAGATTGCCGGCTTCAATGTTATCGTTCATTTTGTGAACCATCTTAGTGATGGTAGTCACCGCATAAGCAGGACTAGATTGAATCACTTCACCTGTGAGATAAACAACTGGATTTTGATTGCGTGTGAAAATCGGTTTTTGCTTTGCAACTTTTTGTATCGAAGCTATGCGTGCCAAAGGAATAAGCTGTGCTTGCTGATTTTTTAGATACAGATTTTTTAGTACAGCATCATTATTACGGGCACTTTTAGGTAGTCGTAAAATAATACGCTCAGGCTCTCTTAAGTCAAACTGATGTCTATTGCCAACGGCGATACCTTTAAAAAATCCAGCAATAGTTTCAGCAACTTGTTTTGGATTTAATCCGGCTAAAATAGTAGCGTTATGATTAATTTGGATTTTGTACTCAGTTGTATCCGCTGTCACTGAGTTATCAATATTGATCATGCCATAAACTTTAGAGTAAATGTTATTACTGATGTCATCGGCAAGCTTTCTCAGTTTATGATAGTCTTGGCCAAATAGCCCAGCCTCCATTTGTGATCGCACAGGCGGTCCAGGAGGGCTTTCAAATAATTTGACACGAGCACTTTCTAAGCTGGGTTTGACGTCTGAAATTTTTTGCCAAATTGTTTGCGCAATTTTATGTGAGCCAATATTTCGGTGGTGTTTGTTGATTAGGTTTACACGAATTTGTGCATATTGACTGCCAACTTTTGTAGAGTCACCACGTGCCATCGCTCCGAAGTCTTCTGGAGCCATTTCTCCGATATAGACTTGATAGTTAGTAACAAAACGATTGGCATTTAATATCGAAGCGACCTTTTTTGAGATTGAAAGGGTTTTTTCTTTTGTGGTGCCGGCACCCGCATCAATCTCAATAAGAAACGTATTAACATTGTCATCGGGGAGCATCTTTAACTCTACACCCAGTGGGCTAAGTGGTCCATTGGCACCAGAAGGTCTGATAAACTGCCATAAGGGTTGTAACATGACGACAAATAATAATCCTACAATAGTGGCATAAAACAGGTGCCGCTTTCTTGAGCTTTTTAATAACTGGTTAAATAATCCCAAATAAACAGTTTGTAATCTGGTATGTTTTTGCTTTGCTTTAGTAGGGCGCTCGATTGCTTGAGGTTGTGTTTTAGTTTTTTTCTTTCTTAGCCACCGGTAAGCAAGATAGGGCACAACCGTATAGGCGATAATTAACGATACAATCATTGCTAAAGGTGCATTGAAAGGGATAGGCGCCATAAAAGGCCCCATCATTCCTGAAACAAAAGCCATGGGGAGTAAAGCTAAAATGACAGTAAATGTTGCGATAATAGTAGGCCTGCCAATTTCATTGGAGGCAAACACAATCAGTCTAGCAAAGTTTTTATGTAAGCCTTTGTGAAGATGTCGGTGAATATTTTCAATAACGACAATGCTGTCATCAACCAGTAGGCCCAAAGACAAGATAAGCGCAAATAATGTGATGCGATTGATGGTTTGCCCTGTTATCCAACCGATACCAAGTACTACGCAGAGGATCAGAGGGATAGAAAAAATAACAATAGATGCTTCCTTCCATCCTAAAAACAGTAATAGCAATGCAACGACAGCTAAAATAGCAATGCCTAAATGCTCGACCAATAAGTTTACGGCTTCATTGGCATCGTCACCATAGTTTCTACTGATAGAAACGGAAATATCTGATGGTAGCTGTCCTGATTTTTTTATTGTATTGAGTTTATTAAGAATATTTTCAGCAACCACGACACCATTACTACCTTTTTGACGAGCTAAGGCAATGGTTACAGATGGAATAAAGTGTCCTTGATTTTTCTTTTCTGCTAAGCCGTAAGAAAAATAAGAATTGATATCTTCGTTTTCAGGGCCAACAGTAATTTTAGCAATATCCTTGAGAAGAATAGGTTTTCCCATATTAGTGCCAATGATGATATTGCCGATATCATTATCTGAGAGCAGTGATCCTTCAATACGCAGAGATATTTCTTTAGTTTGGCGTTTTATCGTTCCAGCATCCAAACTGATATTATTGATAGATAGTGCCTGTTGTATTGCATTGATAGAAATAGCATGCTCTGCCATTTTACTAGGGTCCAGCCATATACGTAAGGCTTTTGGGGACGCACCCATTATCCAACTTTTACCAACTTGTGGCACGCTTCTGAGCTGCTCTAAAACTTTTGTTGCAGCCTCTCTTAATTCAGTCGATTTCTTATGATTGCTATGCAAGGTCAATGTGACTAGTGGGATATCATAGAGACTTACTGAGCGAATAAGCGGCATGAAGGTTCCATGAGGCATTTTGTCTAGATTACTATTAATTTGGTTGTAAACTTTTACCAGACTGGTTTCTTCATTTTCTCCAACATTAAAGCGTACGGTCACCATGGCGCTATCGTTAACAGCCATTCCGTAGGTGTTATCCACACCAGGTATAGACGCCATCAAGCCTTCTAGTGGTTTAACAATTTGATGTAACATTTCTGTCGCATTATAACCTGGTCTATTAACAGCAATATTAACTACAGGCACAATGATCTCGGGATTGTAGGTTCTTGGTGTGAATTTAAGTGCCAGTGCACCAAACAAGAGTGTTGTGATAATTAAAAGTAAGGTCAGTTTTGAGTTCATTGAAGCTCGTGCGAGCTTACCCGCGCTATTAAGTTTAAGCTTTTTATAATCAATCATGGAAATACTCTTATGTTTTTTTAAATACTGATATTAAATTTTGTTGGTACCAATTGACTCATTCGAGCTAAAAGCGAAGCATTTAAAATGCTCACTTGATATCTAGCTTGAATTTTTTTGCTACTAACGTCTATGAGTCTCATTTGGCTATCAAGCAATGCGCTTAATGGAACCAGCCCTCGTCCGTAGCGCTCTTTTAAAGTATCTACAAGTATCTTTGTTTGCTTGGTTAGCTTGCTGAAGGTTCGATAGTTTTGCTCTGCTTGATTTTTTTGTCGCCAAGTCTTGCGTAATTCAAGCTCAAGCTTATTTTTTTCATCATTGAGCGCAAATTTTGCTTTAGTTAGATCAGCACTGGCTTGTCCTATGGCGCCAGTCTTTTCTCCAGCTGTAAATAATTTAAGTCCGAGATTCAATGACACCGTACTGGCTGTTGCGCCGCTATTAAAATTTCTTCCATTCCATGCTTGTTGCGCTTGTATATTTAGCTGTGGTTTATAGTCTGAAGCCACAGCGCTTACTTGTGCATTTTTAAGGGTTATTTTTTCTTCTAGGGCTTTAATTTTTGAGTTTGTATTTAGAGCGACACTAATGATCTGGTTTAAGTGTTTCTTTTTAGTATTGAGAGAAAGTGATGACTTTGGTGAATAAATCTCTTTTGAGCCACCTAAAATGACATTAAAATCATCAAGCATATTGTTTGCCTGCATTTTAGCGTCATCAACACTATTCTTGCTTGCAAGCAAATAGTTTTTTGCTGCTATTACATCAGCATTTAACGTAATCGATTGTTGAGATAAACGTTGTGTTAAATCAACATATTCCCTGGCGGCACGAACATTTGTATTAGCAAGAGCAATTAAATCTTTTGCAACTAAAAAGCCTTCATATGTTTTATATAACATCAATGCTAACTGGTTACTTGCTTCCATAACACCATAGGTTGATGCTCGTAAGTATGCGCGTGCGCTTTTTTGTTGTGAAATAATTTTACCGCCTGTGTAAATAGGCATAGTTAGGTTAAGACCAGCATTAAGATTATGATAAAATCCTGGATGATTGAGGTTATATGGTTTTATAGATACTGAGCTAGAGCCAGTATATTGCTCCGCTCCAAAATCAGAAAAGTGAGTGTTACGTTGACTGAGTTTGTAACCTAGAACATTCAGAGCATCGTTACTGCTGCTACCATGAAGCTCAAAATTAAGCTTTGGCCATATCAAACTATTACTCAATTGAATACTTCCATTGGCTTTTATCATTTCCGTTCGACTCATTTTGATGCTGGGATTATTGTTTAAGGCAATGCCTAGTGCTTTTTGAAACGAAATTGGAGTGATATTTTTTGCATGTATACTCAAAGGTGAGCCGATGAGTATTGAGAAAATCAAGCTTATCGCTCGGTTTGTTTTTGTGTTAAAAAACATAATCAATTCCTATTATTAAATTAGCATTAGCTAATTTATTTACGCCTTACAATAAATTAAGTACAAAGTAGATAGAAGCGCTTCTACTTCTGGGTTGCTGATGTGATAGTACACACTGGTGCCTGTTTTTTTCGTGCTCACGACTCCACTATCACGCATTTTAGCTAAATGCTGTGATAATGCAGATTGAGAAAGCCCTACTAAATCCTGCAGTTCACCAACTGTTTTTTCATTGTTTAATAAGTTACATAATATGAGCAAGCGTTTTGAGTTGGCCATAAGTTTGAGTAACTTCTCTGCTTTCAAGGCATTTTTTTTCATGACTTGAAGGCTTTTTGTTTGTATAGATGTATTCATAGTCGACAATTGTATATTAGATGTTGCTAATATACAAGTTAAGTTTAAGAAAGAGTTAAAAGTAAGTGATTAAATTAAACTTGCTCTGTGGGCATTAATTTTTTTAAAAAAGATACCTCGAGGCCTAGTTGTTGATATTGCCTGTAAAATCCGCGAAGCCGCTTCTTTTCTTCTTCATCTTCTGTAATGAGCTCAATGATCTCTTGGTACTGATGAGGATTTAGAGGAAATGAGTGTGACAAGTTGATAAGTAGCGTTTTACGAGGTGGTTTTTCATTAGGCGTAATAATGACAACTGGTGGCGGCGGAGAGAGTGACTGAGATAAAAGATTGTGTGGAATAAAGCTGGTATTTTTAAATGTCCATAGGTACTCATCAACAATGAGAGCTTCAGCTTCATTATCACATAGAACGCTAATAGATTGTTTGTCAAGGTAGCGCTTTTCAATAAGCTCGGCCACCATAGGATGCTCTATCCTTTGGTGACCTGAAAGTTCAAAAAAATGAATACGAGTCATTTTTAGGCTTTGCTAATTAGGTATTGCATGAGTAAAGGAACAGGCCTTCCAGTAGCAGCCTTATTCAAACCCGATTTCCATGCAGTGCCTGCGATATCTAAATGTGCCCAGGGAAATTTTTCAGCGAACTTTGATAAGAAGCAAGCAGCAGTGATACTACCAGCACCTTGTGGCGCGCCCATATTAGACAGATCAGCAACATTTGATGTTAACATCTCTTGATATTCTTCCCAGATGGGTAAACGCCAAGCTTTATCATGAGCTTTATTTCCTGCATTGAGCAGCTCATCACATAACTCATCACTATTACTCATAATACCTGTGGTATGGTGTCCAAGGCTTACGATGATGGCGCCAGTAAGTGTGGCAATATCGATGACGCTTTGAGGATTAAATTGCTCAGCATAAGTAAGCGCATCACATAAAACCAAGCGACCTTCGGCGTCGGTATTAATGATCTCAACGGTTTTTTTCGCATAGGTAGTGACGACATCCCCTGGTTTTGTCGCAGTTGGACCGGGTAAGTTTTCACTGGTAGGTACCAATACATGAACGTTTAGCGGTAGCTCAAGTTCAATGAGCGCTTTCATCACACCTAAAACCGAGGCCGCGCCGCACATATCGTATTTCATTTCTTCCATGCCTTTAGCAGGCTTTAAGCAAGTACCGCCCGCATCAAAGGTAATGCCTTTACCGACCAAAACAATAGGGGCTGAATCACCACCGTTTTGGTAACTTAAATCAATGAGGTAGGCTTCTTCTTGGCTACCTTGACTCACTGAGAGAATGGTATTCATACCCATTTTTTTCATTTGTCTTTCGTCATAAATGGTCGCTTTGACTTTTTTATGCGATTTTGCAAGTGTTTTTGCAACATCAACTAAATAGTTAGGGGTACAGATATTTGCTGGGGTATTACCAAGATCACACGCTAAATGTACACCGCTGCTGATGGCCTTTGCTTCTAAAAGCGCTTTTTCGTTTGCATCGATTAAGAATGATATCGCGTGCTCTGGATGTGATGTTTTCTCACTTTTACATAATTCAAAGCGATAGAGCGCTTGATTAAACGCCAAGATGCTGGTCTTTAACGTTTTGTTGGCATCATCCTCTAGAGCAGGAAAGCACACATCGACGGCATCATGCTCGATAGTTTCAAGCGTAGAAACAGTTAAGTGACAGGCTTTTTCAAGCTGCTTTGCCGACCACTTACTTTTCTTTCCAAGATTAATGAGTAGTACAGGGCGTTGTGCGTGATGGTAGAAGACAGCTTTTAAAGCCTTTAGTGGTTTAAGCGGTGTGTCTAAATAAGCCTCTAAACCGTATTGGTGAATATGACTTGAATCCTCATCGTCAAAAAAACCTAGGCTTAACACGCTGTTTTCGTTTAATTTATTTTCAATTTGATAATTCATAGTTCTCTTATGGTCGCTTTTTGTTGAAAATGATGGTAGTTTACCGAAAACCCTATGGCTTATCATTAATTTTTATATGATTGTTTTTCGTTATTTATACCGTGAAGTATCTCAGGCTTTACAGGCAGTCATAGGTTTTGTTTTTTTAATCTTCATGAGTAATCAGCTGATCCTCTTTCTCTCTAAAGCTTCAGAGGGTCGTTTTCCAAGTGATATGGTTTTTAAGTTGGTACTGATTTTAGCGCCAATTTTTATGAGTTATTTGTTGCCTCTAGGTTTTTTTATTGCGGTGATTATTGCCTATAGCCGTCTTTTTGCCGATCAAGAAATGGTTTCCTTTTTTGTTTGTGGATATAGCAAAAAAAGACTTATTTATCACACGATGCTTATGGCGTTAATGATGAGTGTTGCTATTGCCTTGATGACACTGTGGTTGGTTCCAATGCTCTCTAAGGCTCGTGTGGCGGTGATTCATGATCAAGGTGTGGATACTTTAATTAAAACCTTAACACCAAAGCGATTTAGACAGTTTTCTGATGGTGATTATGTCGTGTATACGGGAGGTGTTGATAAAGCGGGGAATTCAACGAATCTTTTTGTGGCATCACGTGATAAAATGACGAATGGATGGACTATTTTAAATGCTAAAACAGGTCGTTTAGCGATAGATGAGCACACACATCAGTCTAATTTAGTGATATCAGAGGGAGAGCTATTTAGAGAGAAAAAAAATAACGAGCGTGAACTATCAACATTTAGTCGCCTTAAGGCTCCAATCGAAAAAAACGCTAATGACTTCTCAGCAAACCTAGCAACCATGTCGACTAAGGCATTATTCCCAATAACACAAAAAGATAAACGTAAGCTTTCTGAACTACATTGGCGTTTAGCACCGCCGGTTATGATCTTTATTCTAGCCTTAATTGCTTTAATTTTAAGTGAGGTGCAGCCGCGAAAAGATAAATTTTCTGGGCTATTGCCAGCTATTATTATTTATGCACTATATGCGGGCTTATTATTTATTGGGCGAGATTGGTTGAAAAGTGGAGTAGTGCCCACTTGGGCTGGGCTTTGGTGGGTGCATTTGATATTTCTTTTGTTAGCTCTGGTGTTGGCTGTGATATCTAAGAGAAAAGCATGAAGATATTTAAACAATATTTGCTTAGAACCGTTTTACGCTCTACTGGACTCGTCACCATGTTTCTTTTGGTGCTGCAATTTCTCATTCTTTTTATGAGCGAACTCAGTGATGTTGGACAAGGGGGGTATTCGCTGACAGATGCACTCACTTATGTCGTGTTACGTCTTCCCTATGAAATTTATAATTTTTTACCTATAGCAAGTTTAATGGGGGCATTAATTGGTTTAGGTACCTTATCGGCCAATAGTGAGTTGACAGCCGCAAGAGTCGCGGGCTTTTCAAAATTTAAAATCATCAGCTCATTATTACAATTTGGATTGCTAACGTTTTTAGTGATAGGTGTTATTGGCGAGTATTTTATCCCTGAATTATTTAGTTATGCAGAAACACAAAAAATAGTTTTAAAAAGTGGTGGTCAAGCCATCAAAGTTAAGCGAGGGTTATGGCTTAAACAAAATAATAGTTTTATTTACATTGGCCGTGTCAAGAATGATCAAGCTTTAGAAGCGGTGACAGAGTATCAATTTACCGATAAAGGCGCGATGCGCCTAGTACGTCATATCGACAAAGCTTTTCTTAAAGATGGGCAGTGGCATGTGCTCAATATGAAAACCACAAAAATGACGGCTAGTAGTTTGAAGGACAGCTTCTCTAACAAAGGCATTTGGCCGATTTCTTTAAAAAAAGAGCAATTGACAATAACCAATAAAGATATGGAAGAAATGAGTCTTAAAGAGCTTTGGCACTATATTCATATTCAAAGAAAGGCACAAATGGCGACACAAGCTCAAGAAATTAATTTTTGGCAGCGGATCATTCAGCCGTTTTCAGCAATCGTCATGTTACTATTGGCATTGCCTTGTGTTTTTGGTTTGCAACGGAGTAGAGGTTTTGGTGTTAGAGTGATGTTAGGTGTTGCGATTGGCTTTTCTTTTTATATCATCAATCGTTTATTGATGTCTTTAGGGCTAATCTATATGCTCCCAGCATTTTGGGTCAGCGCTGCACCGACATTATTTGTATTAACGGCCTCTTTGTTGATGCTCGCTCGTCAAAAAAACTAGTCATATACCCCTATCCCTACTGACAATGCTCTTAAAAAAATCAGACGTCTTCTAAAAGCCTCATAGGGTATTTAGCCTTGCCTACGTGTGTGGATGATAAACAATAGCTTTATACCCCTGTCCTTTCATAATGCATGTTTTTGAGCTTTGCCAAATACTCAATCTTTGGTATTTTTCTCAATCGGAATGGAATAGCCATTCCTCAATCGAAAAATCCAAACCTTGAATATTTGACTGCGCTCAACCTACAAGCTAACTATAAGATTTATTAAAACTGTCTATAACGTTAGACAAAAAAATTTATCTGTGGATAGAGAGATTAGATTTGAGTAATAACCTTGTGTATTACGATAATTTAATCTCTTTAGGCCACAGTAAATATTGAAGTCTAAAACGTACATTATGAAAGGATAGGGGTAGATGAGAATGATGCGCCAAAGTTTATCTGCGCATCTTTGGCTTCTTCGATAAAGTGAGTTACTTTTTGATAAGCGCTTTCGTCAACAGCCGCTCTTTGTGCAATAGTATGTAACAATAATTGCATATCAGGGGTCGCACTTACACGCTCACCCTCAGAAAAGTTTAGAACATCTTCATGATAAAAATTATTTTTCAGAGAGCTTTCGGTGACTGATACGAAGTTATCCAAGCCAATGATTGATGGATATAACGTTTGATATAATTCACTCATCATACCGCCATCCTGACTGGTTAGCTCGACTAAGGCTTGACGTATTTCGGTCATTTGTTCATAAGCATTACGATTTTGCTCATTAATTTTACCGACCAACTGATCAAGCGTTGGCTCGACTCGTTTGTTTTTAGGTAAAGCTTGACTAAAAAACCTACTCATTATGCAACCTCCGCATCATCTAGACTTATATCGCTAGTGGTTTGATAAGTGTTATCTTTATTTAAGATATAAATCGCTGGTATGTTATCTGTTTCTGCAAGAAACGATTCCTTAACAGGTAGGGCATACTGGCGATTATAACGCTCAATAAAAATATCAATATGTAATATTTCTTTGGCTAATGCCTTTATCATTTCAGGGCTATCTAAATTTTTCGCCGAGCGCAAAGTTTTGGGCTCTATTCCTTTCAAAAATGAGTGCCCATACAGACTTGGTTTTTCACACATGATATCAACGATCATTTGTTTCAGTGTGTGAGAAATAGCTGGTATTAGCACTGATTCATGAGGTTGTGTGTATGTTAGAAGATAGCTAACTTTATCGTCATTATTCATATTGCGTGTATGCACAGGCAACTGTTTGGGAAAGTAAATGGCATGCTCTTTTAAAAAGCGTGATAAGTAAGGTGTATTGATTGGCACCAACTTTTGCTCCAAAAGAGATACAAAACGGTAGGCAATAACATCAATTAAACTGCGTGACTGTGTTGAGTCCCTATAATCGATACGTTTAATACCATCGTTTAGTTTTTGTGTTTCAAAAAGTGATAACGACATAATAGTTCACCCTTTAAACCTTTTTCATGACCTAATTGTATCGACTTTGTATTAAGGAATTATTATCAAAAAACACACATAGATCAATAAAAAAACACATTCTCACATCAAAATAAAAAATTATATTATTTTTCAATAAGATATATATAGTTCGCGATGCCTAATGGAATCGCTTTAGGGGCTATAAATATATTTAATAAGGGCTTGTATCAGGTTTAAAAAAGTAATGTTTTGGTGATTGGAGGTCAGAATCTGTGCTATAAATAGTCACGTCTAGTGCGCGTTCTAGCTGGTTATGGATGTTTTGAGCCAGGCCACATGCCGCGTCAATTTTTCCTTGGCAAAGCAATAAAAGGATCTGAATTTTTTGTGTTTGTAGATAAGCCTGCACTTCTTGAGATTTGAATGCATCCGCATAGCGTTGGGTAACATCCTTTGGCCCTTGGAAAAATCGTGTATATCCTTCTTTGGCTAGCGTCTTTAAATTGAATTGTGTATATTTTGCGGAATTAAAGGGCATAAACATGTTTCTTTTTGATACGACTAAGGCGATACTACTACAATTAAGAATAATACCCAAGCGACATTGGTTTGCTCTAAGATATAAAAATGGTTAGGTAAAAAGCGATTTAAAATTAGCAAACCGAAGTAGTTTGTGTATTAATAAAACGATTGATAACACTGGATGCAACATGAAAATTAAAAAAAAAGGTGGCGTGTTACTTAAAAATTCTTTTTTAAATAAAGATACTGCATTTAGTGCAAGTGAAAGGCGTGTTTTTGATTTAGATGGGCTTCTACCTCCCCATATCGAAACCATAGAGCAGCAAGTCTCCAGAGCTTATAGCTCTTATCAATCAAAACAATCAGAGATTGAAAAACATATTTTTTTACGCTCTTTGCAAGATAGGAATGAAACACTTTTTTTCCGTTTAGTCCGTGAGCATATTAAGGAGATGATGCCAATCATTTATACGCCTGTAGTGGGAGAGGCGTGTGAAAAGTTTAGTCAAATTTATCGACAGCCTAGAGGGTTATTTATTTCATATCCCATGAAAGATCGTATCGATGAGCTCTTTAATAATGTGCCAGGTGATCGCAATATTAAAGTTATTGTTGTGACCGATGGTGAGCGAATATTAGGCTTGGGTGATCAAGGTGTGGATGGAATGGGGATCCCTATTGGCAAACTATCACTGTATACGGCATGCGGTGGCATAGAGCCTAGTCATACCTTGCCCATTGTCTTAGATGTGGGTACTAATAATGTAGAAAGACGTAACCACCCTGAGTATATTGGTTTGCGTAGCCCACGAATTACCGGCCAAGAGTATGATGACTTCTTAGATAAGTTTGTTGCTGGTGTGCAAAAACGGTTTCCTGGTGCTTTATTACAATTTGAGGATTTTGCTCAAGCGCATGCAATGCCGTTACTTAAGCGTTATCGTAATCAATTATGTACGTTTAATGATGATATCCAAGGAACGGCTGCCGTTTGTGTGGCGACCTTATTATCTGCAACTAAAGTACTGAAACAAAAACTTTCAGAGCAAATCATTGTGGTTGTTGGGGGCGGAAGTGCAGGTTGCGGCATCAGTGAGATGCTGGTTTTGGCCATGCAAAAAGAAGGTTTAAGTCGAGAAGAAGCACTTAAACGCTTTTTCATTATCGACAGATATGGTCTTTTAGATGATTCGATGCAGCTTTTAGATTTTCAAAAACCTTTTGCAAAAAGCCAGGCAGATATCAAGCACTTGAGTCGCGACGTGCAAGGGCACATTAATTTAACCCATGTTGTTTCAGATGCTCATCCAACCATATTATTAGGCGTGAGTGGTCAGCCGGGTTTGTTTACCCAGGAAGTGATAGAAACAATGCATCAGCATTGTAACCATCCAATTGTATTACCACTATCGAATCCAACTTCTTGCTGTGAAGCGCATCCTAAAGAAGTATTGGAGTGGACAAAAGGAGAGGCGATTGTCGCAACCGGTAGCCCGTTTTCTCCGGTAGAATATCAAGGTAAAACGCATATTATCGCTCAGAGCAATAATGCGTATATTTTCCCTGGCTTAGGATTAGGCGTGGTTGCTTCTAAAGCACGTTTTGTGAGTGATGAGATGTTAATGGCTGCAAGTATTGCTTTAAGTGAGTTAAGCCCAGCGATTAATGATGATGTGGCGCCATTGCTACCGAGCTTAGAAGATATTACTTCGGTGAGTAAGCATATTGCACGAGCGGTTATTGCTTCTGCGATTTCAGGTGGGCACGCTGATAAAATGAGTGATACCGATATTAATAAGGCAATAGAAGAAACCTTTTGGCAACCTGAATATCAAGCCTACACCCCTATCCTTTCATAATGCGTTGGGTCATACCTAACTCAGCAAATATGTAAATCAAGAAAGGGGCTAGAGTCTCTATCAAAACGATCACAGAACGCGTCATTGGTTTTTTCATCAATCTCAAAGTGTAGTGCTTTGCCGTTTATAGATAGCTCAAAATGTCGCGTGTAGGGATGAAATCCATGTTCAATGGCTTTTAATAATTCTTTCGCTTTTTGTAGTTCAGTGTCAAGATAGGACGAGTCTTGTTGATAAACCGTGTAAGCAGAAAACTTACACTGATAGATATCTCTTAGTGTGTCAATAAGAAAACGTGCATCGGCTTTTCCACACTCATCAAAGGTCGCATTCATTAAGTCGTACTCAATAAATTGCAGTTGAGACAGTATAGAATGCGCTTTTTTAATTAGTTGCTTATCCATGGTGTAGTCGTTTTTTGCAGCCTCATACTCGCTATCAGAAATAGAATCTGTTTTTAAGAGATTTTGTGGCGGAAGGCTTAAGTACATGGCAGTCTCTTGACAAGCTTCCTGACTAGGCATGCAGACTTTTTTACTCATTGACCAAGCGCGAAAATGATACGTGTGTCCTGTTCTCGGTGAGTGATGTTGACGTGGCTCTCCAATACTATGGGCAAGTAAGTGGCTTTGTGTGCCTCGGTAGTTAAAGGTTCCGGTTAAAGGATGTAATGGAAACGCACCGCGGGTATGACCTCGGCCAAATTTTTCTAGCTCTTTTTCATCGACGCCGGCACGTTTTAGAATATCCAGAGCCATAATTTTGCAGTCTATGGAGTTTGCCAAGCTCACACTAGGCCATTGCCAAGCCTTCCAGCTGTAGTTTAAGCGCATCTCAAAAAGTTTAAGACGAGGCGCGCGGCGCTCCTTCGCCGCTTTTTCTATCTCCAAGTCCATCACTTGATCGGTTCTATAAAACGAGTGCCCCTTATAATGGGTTTTTTCGACTCCCATACGCTCTAACTCTAAAGTAAGCTCAGCAACCACGCGCTCTTCTGTTGCCATTTGGCTTTTGATATGAGATTTGAGCTCATGGTATTTTGCCTCTGATATCATATAGGTCACAGAAGGCAGCGAGGCTTTATCCATATAGCGAACTTCCTCTCGCTCAAAGTGACCGTAGCCTTTGGTAAAGTTAATATCCAAGTGCGTAAGTTTTTTAAATAAGCGACCATGACAAGAGCGATCACTAGAGGGTGGTTTGGCATAGTAACCAATGGCGTCTAGAACTTGAATGCGCCCATCGTCCATTTCCTTTAGAAAATAGATACAGGCATGGCCCATAGGGTTAGAGCCGGCTTCAGGAGTCATGGAGACAAATGAGATAAAATAGCGAGACGTATTAGGCATGATTGGACTACATTTGGCAATTTTGCTTGCAATTCTACCATTAATCACACAGTAAGAGTAGTGTATACCCAATGGAAGTGAAAATGCATGTTTTTGAAGGTGTTATCTCCGTTGCTATGCAGAGCTCTTATGGCGTGATTTAGATTCAAGTTGGTTAGTCGTGCCTGTGCGCTGTGTTATTTTCGTAGAAGCTAGCTAATTGTTCAGGAATTGTTATCGAATTCGCTGTACAAAAGTTAATTAAATCGGCATAGCCGTTATTTCCAGTTGAATCATGGCAAAAAGCCTTAACCCCACCAGTTTCTTTATTGAGCATATCGTAAAGTTTTGAGCCTGCCGCATGAGGCTCCGATGCAATTTTGTTCATGACTAAGCTTATTGCTTGGTGACGTAAATTATTATCGGAGCCTGTTGCCTCACTAACTGCTTTTAAAAATGACAGTTCACTTTCTCTTCCTTTATTACGATGTAATTTTCTAAAAAATCCGCCAGATTTTTTTTCATAATCGTTTTTTAAGCTATTTTCTAGAAAGTTTTTATAATCAACTGGACTTCCACCTCTCTCAGGTGGGGGGAGGGTGTTTGCTACGTCCTCTTCTAGCCTCTCAACTTCAGTGATTCCTAGATCTAAGACTTGTTGTATACTCTGCGTTTGATTGGTAAATTCTTTAAGTTGAAGCATGCCTTCCGTACCATCTTTATACACTAGAACAAGATCCGCTTCGCTAGGGTTATTGATAACAAAGTTCGCACCTTCAGCTAAGGATTGGTTTAATCTTCGTGCTGAGTCTTTATATTTTATTTGGGCGTCTAAATATTGCTGTTCTAGAGTTGTTAACTCACCGGTGCCTTTCTCCTTAGCTTCCTTATAAGCAGTTAGTGCGTTTTTATATGCTTGTAGATTTTCGTTAAACTTTGTTAAACTCTTCCGAGTGTTTGCCTCAACCTCCTTAAAGGATGCCCCAGCGGGTTTTGCAGCGCTTAGTAGCTCTCTGATCTGACCAGCATTTCCGAGTGTTGTTTTAGTGGGCTCTGACGCAGAAACTATTTCCCTAGCTTGTTTTATCATAGCCTCTCTTGCTTCTGGATCTAGGCTGTTTTCCGGTGGTGGAGCTTTGCTAAATAACCTAGCAAAGGGACCGTTCTTTTTCTTACCCTTATCCTTCGGCATATCTACTCCGTTTATGTTATAGGTCATCACGGTTACTATATGTGTTAAATTATAGCACATTGTTTTTTTTGTGTTAGCATTTAGCTCAGTGCTTACTGACTCTCCCCGTCTTATGTGAAACTTTTTTAGTTTTATATTTTATTTTTTAGTGAGTTACATATCTTTATCTTGTGTTAATTTTGCTCAACAGTTAAAGCCAAAATCAGTTGATTTACGGTGCTACAGATAATATTTTTGTAAAAAATTAACCCATACGGATAGGCTAACAATCCATACGGTATGATAAAAAGTTACGTTGCCTGTAACCCAAGACAAGTGGCCTTACCAGTTAAAAATAAGCTTATCTGCTCTGCTCTGCTTGCACTTAAATAATTGATTTAAAATAATTTTGTTAAGCCCATACCTATTAGTGGGGTTTATTTGCTCAAATAGATAAATTTTTGCAAAAAAAATAAATGAGCTAATATTGCTCATAGGGAATAAATATTTATCAGAAGGTAATCTATGCCGTATCAGGAAGTCGAATTTGGAGAGGATCCTTATAAAATTCGTCCGATCATCGAAGATGAAGAGTTTTATACAGAAGACAATGAACGTAGAAGGTGGATAAAAGCTTATCCTGTCCTTGATAAGATATTTCGTTTAACTGTGGTGGCCCCGGTGAAATTTGCTCTAGTTTTAGCCTTTTCACCACTTATTTCACTTTACCACTCATAACAATTTAAGGATACATCTCTCAATGCTCCTAAAAAGAGGGGGCTGGTCAACAGAATGTTACGAGGGCTTGTAGCAATTCCTCTTGGGCCTTTATATTTTTTAGCCTCTTTTCCTCTAAACTGGTTACAAAAAAGGGCACATAGTCGAGTTTTAAAAAGAGCATTAGAAGACTGTCTTAAGTTCAGGGAGTTACCTAAGCCAGAGAAGCGGAGAAATGCAACGATGATAGCCATTCGGAAAAGGTACGAAAGCGAGAGTTTAATAGATGATTATGTTCGCAGAGGTATTGTTTCCGATAATAAGGACAACGGATACAATTGTAATCCAACCAGCGTCCGGGAGCGTTTTAGTAACTCATTGAAACATTTATTTAGAAGATTAAAGCAAAAAATAACTGGGCAGAAGAAACATAACGTACGTTTTCGTGAAGATCCGGTTACAGGTGAGTGGCACTTTGCAAAAGATGCTAACGAGAGTGATGAATATTATGTTTTTGATGATGAAGGAAATAAGTATTTAGTACATTTTAATGATAAGCTAGAGTACACGCTTTGAGCGTGTCGATCCTACAAACTAAAATCAATCGGTTGGGGAAGACGCGTTGTCTTTTGAAGAGTATGAGCCCAAGGCAAAAGAACATTTAAAAAGTCTCCCCGATGATCGCTTACAAGAGCGACCTGACGTATCGGGTGAGGTTAGTGGGCCTACAGAAACAAAGCCAAAGCGTAGAGCGACCGGGCTTATAAGGTTCAGAGCAAAACATAGAGCTCTTGAAAAGCAAAAAGCTCTAAAAGCGAAAGAGGCTGCAGCCGATGAGCCTCAGCATGATCAGCCCCATGGCACAGGTTTTAGCCCTTCTAATCATTAACAATAGCAGGGCTTAAGCTTTCTGCATGGCTTTGGAGGCTGATGAGCTTGCTGCCATAGGCTTTTCTGGGCAGTGATACTCCTTGAGTAACTCATTATTTTCATCAAAGGATAAAAGCTTGACAGGAAACTTCCACAGTTGATAAAGGTGTTTTAAAACTTCTTTAGTCCCCTTACCCAGCGGCCTTTTGTTATGCGCATAATGATGTAGTGTCAGTGAACGATCTCCTTCGATATCAATATCGTAAACCGAAATATCAGGATCGATATAACTTAGATTATATTGTTTAGATAAAGACTCGCGAATATTTCGATAACCGATATCGTTATGTATCGCATCAACTAATAATTCTTTCTTAGTATCATCATCAACGATTTTAAAGAGTTTTAGTTCGCGCATCATATTGGGTGATAAATACTGAGAAATAAAACTTTCATCCTTAAAACTTTGCATCGCAAAATCGAGCGTTTTTTGCCAATTGCTTCCGGCAATATCTGGAAACCACTCTTTATCCTCATCGGTAGGATGCTCACAGATACGCTTAATGTCTTGCATCATGTTATACCCTAACGTATACGGATTGATACCAGAAAAATATGGGCTATTATAAGGCGGTTGATAAACGACATTGGTATGGCTTTGCAAGACTTCAAGCATAAACTCATCTGTGACCAAACCCTCATCGTACATGGCATTTAATAAGGTATGATGCCAAAAACATGCCCAGCCCTCGTTCATCACTTTGGTTTGCCCTTGGGGGTAGAAGTATTGAGCGATGCGGCGGGTGATGCGTATGACTTCACGTTGCCAAGGCTTTAAAAGCGGCGCGTTTTTTTCTAGAAAATATAAAATATTTTCTTGTGACTCAGTTAAAAAACGTTTGCTGTTTTTTCCTTCTTCTTGTTTACCGCTTCCAGGAATTGTGCGCCATAAATCATTAATTTGCGACTGCAAATATTCCTCGCGATTTTGTTGGCGAGTTTTTTCTTCTTGCATGGAAAGAGGATGCGGATGTTTGTATCTATCAACACCATGACTCATCAAGGCATGGCAAGAGTCCAGTAAGGATTCAACTTCTCTAAGCCCATAGCGCTCTTCACATTCACGGATATATTGTTTGGCAAATACCAAATAATCAATCACCGCATCAGCGCTGGTCCACATTTTAAATAAATAATTATTTTTGAAAAATGAATTGTGTCCGTAGCAAGCATGTGCAATCACTAATGCTTGCATGGCAATGGAATTTTCCTCCATCAAATACGAAATACATGGATTTGAATTAATGACCAGCTCATAAGCAAGCCCCATTTGCCCACGTTTATAATTTTTTTCAACATTGACAAATTGTTTACCAAAAGACCAGTGATTGTAGCCAATAGGCATACCTACAGATGAGTATGCATCCATCATTTGCTCAGCTGAAATCACCTCAATTTGATTAGGATAGGTGTCTAGGCCAAAATCTTTGGCAATACGTGCGATTTCTCTATCGTAGGCTTGTAATAATTCAAAATTCCAATCGGATCCAGTTGATAATGGGGTTCTTTTTTTCATGATGCCTGAGCCTTCTTTTTAAATAAGTCTCTAAAGACGGGATAGATATCGGTTGGCGATTCAATATTTTCCATGGCAAAGTTTTTGAATTGATCTTTAACCGTTTGATAGACCTCCCAAAGACTTTGATGATGTCTGGGTAAAATTTCAATATAAGCAAAGTATTGTACCAGTGGCATGATTTTTTCTTGTAAAATTTCACGACAATAAGGCGAGTCGGCGTTCCAGTTGTCGCCATCAGAGGCTTGCGCGACATAGATATTCCAACTATCAGATGGATAGCGTGCACGAATGGTCGTATTCAGAAGCTCTAAGGCACTGGAGACGACAGTGCCGCCGGTTTCTCTTGAATAAAAAAACTCTTCTTCATCGACCTCTTTTGCACTGGTGTGATGACGAATAAAAACCAGCTCAATATGTTCGTAATTTCGGGTTAAAAAGAGATATAAAAGAATAAAAAAACGTTTGGCGATTTCCTTTTTGGTCTCGTCCATAGAGCCTGAAACGTCCATCACACAAAACATTACCGCTTGTGTCGATGGAGAAGGGACTTTAATACGATTGTTATATTTTAAATCGATGGTATCAATAAACGGTAGACGACTGATTTTTGCTCTAAGCTTTTCAATTTGTATTTGTATTTCGTCTACCTTTTTTTGGTTTCCATTAGCTTTAGCTTCTTCTCGTTTAGCTTTTAATGCTTTGAGTTCTTTTTTATAAGGACCAGAAAGTGCTAAACGTCGGCCTGTTGCTTGTTTCATCGAGCGCACGACGTTAATGTTGCTTGGCACACCTTGATTGGTAAACCCTGCGCGAATAAATTTTTCTGTGTGAATTTTAGCAAGCTCTTTTTTGACTAAATCAGGAAGCTCCAAGTCTTCAAAATACAATTCAAGAAATTCTTCTCGTGAGAGTTGAAAAACAAAATCATCCTCACCTTCACCCTCATTACTGGCTTCGCCACTACCACCTTGACCACCTGACTGCTGTGGGCGGGGAATGACATCGCCTTTATCAAACTGATCGTTACCTGGAAAAATTCTATCAATGACGCCACCTTTTCCTATATGAAATCGTGGCTCAGATAAGTCTTTAGTAGGAATGGTGACTTGCTCGCCTTTATCCATATCAGTGATACTTCGTTTGCTGACGGCATCGCTGACGCATTTTTTAATTTGAGTTTTATAGCGTTCGATAAAGCGCTGTCGATTAACAGCGCTTTTATTTTTTCCATTGAGTCTTCTATCAATGATTTGAGACATAGCGTTTCACCTATTGTGATTTTCTAACGCGCAAATACCATTCAGATAATAAACGCACTTGTTTTTGGGTATAACCTTTATCGACCATACGGTTGATAAATTCTTCGTGACGTTTTTTATCTTTTTCACTGGATTTTGCATTAAATGAAATCACGGGCAGTAGATCTTCAGTGTTGGTAAACATTTTCTTCTCAATCACTGTACGCAACTTCTCATAGCTACTCCAGAGTGGATTATTACCTTGATTATTTGCACGTGCTCTTAGAACAAAGTTCACCACTTCGTTACGGAAATCTTTTGGATTACTGATACCTGCAGGCTTTTCAATTTTTTCTAGCTCTTGATTGAGTTGTGCCCTATCAAAAATCTCACCAGTATCAGGATCGCGGTAATCTTGATCTTGGATCCAAAAGTCTGCATAAGTTACGTAGCGGTCGAAGATATTTTGTCCATATTCGGAGTAAGACTCCAAATAAGCCGTTTGAATTTCTTTACCGATAAATTCAATATACTTAGGCGTGATATGCTCTTTGATGAAACGAAGATACCTATCGTGCGTTTCTTGAGGGAATTGCTCTTGCTCTAGTTGTTTTTCGAGTACATAGAGTAGATGCACGGGATTCGCTGCCACCTCAGTATGATCGTAGTTAAATACCTTTGACAAAATTTTAAATGCAAATCGTGTCGATATGCCATTCATCCCCTCATCTACACCAGCAAAGTCTTTATACTCTTGATAGGATTTTGCTTTTGGATCGGTATCTTTAAGCGATTCACCATTGTACACACGCATTTTTGAATAGATGCTGGAGTTTTGTGGCTCTTTTAATCGAGTCAGCACACAAAATTGAGCCAACATATCCAATGTTCCAGGTGCGCAAGACGCATTTTTTAATGAACTATGCTCAATAAGCTTCTCATAAATTTTTACTTCTTCAGAAACACGTAAACAATAAGGTACTTTTACAATATTAATTCTATCAATAAACGCTTCATTGTTTTTATTATGTCTAAACGATTGCCACTCAGCTTCGTTTGAGTGCGCAAGAATAATGCCTTCAAATGGTATGGATGATAAACCCTCTGTGGCATTGTAGTTGCCTTCTTGTGTTGCGGTTAAGAGCGGGTGTAAGACTTTAATCGGAGCCTTAAACATTTCAACAAATTCTAATAATCCACGGTTTGCATTACATAGCCCACCAGAGTAGCTGTAAGCATCCGCGTCATCTTGAGAAAAGTCTTCTAGTTTTCTAATATCAACCTTACCAACCAGCGATGAAATATCTTGATTGTTCTCATCGCCAGGCTCTGTTTTCGCAATACCGATTTGTTTTAAGCGTGACGGATGGACTTTAACAACCTTGAATTGATTGATATCGCCGTTAAACTCATGAAGCCGCTTCACAGCCCAGGGCGACATGATATAGCGAAGATATCGTCTAGGGATACCAAACTTTTCTTCTAGTAGCGAAGCATCTTCGTCAGCTGAGAATAAGGCAAGTGGAGATTCATAAACCGGCGAATCTTTAATCGCATAGAAGGGTACGCGCTCCATCAGCTCTTTTAAGCGCTCAGCCAATGATGATTTACCACCACCGACAGGCCCTAAGAGATATAATACCTGTTTGGTTTCTTCTAATCCTTGAGCGGCATGTTTCAAAAAGCCGACAATTTGTTCAATTGGCTCTTCTAGCCCATAAAACTCATGAAAAGAAGGATAACGTGGGATCACTTTATTTGAGAATATTCGACTTAATATCGGATCGTTTCTGGTATCAACGAGCTCAGGCTCACCAATGGCCTGCAAAAGTCGCTCAGCAGGATTTGCATAAGCGTTTTTATCATTTTTACAGATGTCTAAATATTCGCTTAGGCTTAATTCTTCTTCCGTATGCTCGATATAACGGTTTTTGTAGTCAGTTAAAAAATCAGATGTGCTCATGGTTACTCCCTAATTACGTCCTTTTACATCCCGAAATTTGATTTTATTTTTTTTTCTACTTATGTGTTACTTTAACCCCCTTAGTAAAAGTATAACAAGCTTGTTATCATAAGCAGCAAAAATTTAGTGCATTTTCTCATTTATTTTCCCGTATGTAGGAACGATTATGAATAAAGACGTAAAAACAATCTATCGTAAAGATTACGAGGCGCCAGGATTTATTGCTCATTCATTGCAATTAAAATTTGAGCTTGAAACGCATGAAACCACTGTTGAAAGCACAATGGAGCTTGAGAGCCTTGATACCAGTAAACCATTATTCTTAAATGGTGATGAGTTGGAATTGGTTTCAGTGGTGCTTGATGGAGAAGCATTGTCTGAAAAGCAATATCAGGTTGATGCTTTGGGGTTAACCATTTTCAAAACACCGAAGCAATTTACGTTGACGATAAAAAATAAAATCAAACCACATGAAAATACAGCGCTGTCTGGTTTATACCAAAGCGGGAATATGTATTGTACGCAGTGTGAAGCCCACGGTTTTCAGCGGATAACTTATTTCCTCGATAGGCCGGATGTTCTAACGACATATACCACAACAATTGTCGCCTCTGAAGAGCGTTACCCGGTATTACTCTCCAATGGAAATTTAGTCGATAAGGGACGACTTGATGGTAAAAGACACTGGGTAAAATGGCATGATCCTTTTAAAAAACCAAGCTATTTATTTGCGCTCGTTGCTGGTGATTTAGCCTGTGTTAGCGATGAATATACGACTGCTTCCGGGCGAACCATCGATCTAAAACTTTATACCGAGCATGGTAATGAGCATAAGTGTGACTATGCGCTAACTTCTTTAAAAAAGGCGATGAAGTGGGACGAAGAGGTTTACGGGCTTGAGTATGACTTAGATATTTTTATGATAGTGGCGGTTAGTGATTTTAATATGGGGGCGATGGAGAACAAGGGATTAAATATTTTTAATGCCAAATGCGTATTGGCCAGTAAAGAAACCGCAACGGATGATGATTTTGCAAATATCGAAGGCATTGTCGCTCATGAATATTTTCATAACTGGACTGGTAATCGTGTAACGTGTCGCGATTGGTTTCAGTTAAGCCTTAAGGAGGGGTTAACGGTCTTCCGTGATCAAGAATTTTCTCGTGACATGAATTCTAAGGATGTGAACCGTATCAAAGATGTTGCGCTACTAAGACAGCATCAGTTTCCAGAAGACGCAGGTCCTATGGCGCATCCTGTACGCCCTGATGAGTACATTGAAATCAATAATTTTTATACGGCAACGGTTTATAACAAAGGTGCTGAAGTTATTCGCATGCAACATACTATTTTGGGCGAAAAAGGGTTTAGGCGTGGGATGGACTTATATTTTGAACGGTTTGATGGCCAAGCAGTAACCATTGATGACTTTGTTAGCAGCATGGAAGATGCAAATGGCGCTGATTTCAGTCAGCTAAAGCGTTGGTATGCGCAATCAGGTACACCAGAAGTGAGGGTGAAAACCAAGGTTTCAGACAATAATCTTATTGTGGAATTTGCCCAGTATTGTCCGCCGACGCCATCTCAAGAAGACAAACAACCCTTTTTAATACCTATTCGTCTGGCAGTTTTTGATAAAGAGGGAAAAAAACAATCGTTAGAAGATGATTTATTTTTATTAAAAGAAGAAAAGCAAACGTTAATGATCCCTAATGTTGAAAAAGACAGTGTTTTGTCTTTGCTGCAGGGATTTTCAGCACCAATTAAACTGTCTTATAAGCAGTCTTTTTCTGATTTATCGTTTATTGTGCGTCATGAAGACGATGGCTTTGCCCGCTATGAAGCGATACAAAAGTGTTTACAGCTAATTTTAAACGAGTATCTAACCGATAAAACACAAGAAGGAAGCTACGAGCAGTTAAATGAGTTTCAACAATTATTTTTAGATATTGTTCAGGATAAGCAAATTGAGCCAGCGCTCAAAGCTTTATTACTTGCACCACCTTCATTTGAATCGATGGTGATGACCATGAAAGCTATTGATGTGCATCGTGTGTGTTTAGGCATTGATTTGATTAAATCAAAGGTGGCGCGTTTTGCAAAAGATGCCTTACTGTCCTTATACGGTTCAATAAGTGCTGAGGAGCGTGGTGAGATTAATGGCCACGAATTTGGCTTAAGGGCGTTAAAAAATGTTTGTCTTTCATATTTGGATGATATTGCTATTGCTAAATCTCAGTTTGACCAAGCAAAAACGATGACAGATGAACTTGCGGCATTTAAAGTTTTGGTCAACGGCTCAGAAACCATTGCAAATCAAGCCAAGCAAGCATTTTATGATAAATGGAAACAAGATAGTCTGGTGCTTGATAAATGGTTTGCTATTTTGGCACTAAAAAAAGAGGACAGTGTTCTTTCAGATATAAAAGAATTAATGAGTCACGAGGCGTTTTCTATTAAAAATCCTAACAAGGTTCGAGCATTGATAGGTGGTTTCTGCATGCAGAATCCTTGCGTATTTCATAGCGAGTCAGGCTATGAGTTATTAAGAGAGGTCGTGCTACAAGTTGATGGTTTAAACCCACAAACAGCCGCGCGCTTAATCACGCCATTTACATACTGGCGTCGCTATGCAGAAACATATCAGTTGGGTATGAAAGCACAGTTAGAAGCTATTCTAGCTCACGAAGGCTTATCAAAAGATGTTTATGAGATTGTGAGCAAATCGTTAAAGTAGAGAGAAAAAAGAGGAGCCAATCGAATCCTTGATTGGCTCTTTTAAGTCGCAGTTTTCCATGTTGTAGACATCATGTCTTTACATTGTCTTCCCTGCACCTCAAATCCATAAGGTGTGCAAATCCTTTTGCAAGTGTCTTCAATCCGTAAAGACACTTTAAATCTAGCAACCTGGCTAAACCTTTGCAAGTAGCCCTAGGTGATAACTTATTGATTTTAATTTTAATGCCACAGTAAAAATGATTAATAATCAGTATGTTATAAATACATATGAATGATTTCTCTCCACAGTCTTAGTGTAATTTGAGAAATCTCTTACAGTGATTTGGGTTGATAAAATGATGG